>NZ_JAPFCD010000130.1:0-1536 GCF_026153155.1 Photorhabdus aballayi
TTATGAAAATATTCCTTTGATGAAGAATGCATTACGAATAATGGCTCTAGCAACAAGCTCCTCTAACACTATAACTATGTTTTAGATATTGATGTGTGCCAATGCTTTTATTTAATAAAATTAGTTTTAAGGATGAACTTATAGTGTTGTTTTGTTCAACAATGCCACATTTTTCACACTAAAAGATACCAGCCACCAAAATTAATAGAACACATTAACCTCCCTGTTATAACCTTTTTATTATGCCTTCATCGTCTATAACATCACTGGATACAGAAATATGAAGTTACACTTTGGAAATTGGAAGGCTAATAATGCTTAGCTTTATTAAGCTACCAGAGCGCGTCCAACTCAGTGAAGTGGGTTTATCCGTAAGGCTAATCTGATCACTACCACTCATATTACCTATCAAGGTATGGATGCTGCTACAGGCAAACCATATGTGGGGTATGCCAGTATGAAAGGTCGACAAGTAGGTACTGATGTTATTAAATATCGGTATAGCAGTAATTTTGAACGCTTTAACGGAGAACCACCTAGAGTTATCTTTGAAGGTTATGGGCAAGCAGGTAAAAATATCGCCAGGGGATTAGAACAGATGCGTTTTGAACAATTGGGGGGATTAAGTGGTACGGCTAATAGACGGAATCCAGTTGGTATTGGTAATGTCAACCGGACGGATTACCTTAATGCAGCAGGTAATTATTTGAATAATAGGAAAAATGAACGGAAAGGCGACCATTGTTGATGGTTGTTTAAATAATATGGCTAAAAAAATTATTTGGAAACCCGACCACTTGGTGAATATCAAACTACGAAATAACCTTTATACCATCGGACAAATGTTAAATCGGGCAGAAATGCGCTTTTATGATATCAGTAATACGGATGGTATATGGAAAGATATTGACCTTAACGAGGTTAATATCTTGTTTCGAGTTTTTGTTGTCAACACTGTCAGTAAGTTCCTAGTACAAGATAAAATCAAGGATAAATCGGTTATTCCCAACACCCAACCTTATGATAATTACTGGATAAAAGCTTATTCCTCAATGGATATCGATCATTATCTTGGAGATGAACAGAGTTTCTTATTTATGGGTGGTAAACTGATTGATATCGGCCCAAAAGGTAATATTGGCACCACATTTGCGCCTGTGTTAAAAGAAGACTTATCGTTACTGGAAGATCGAGAACTTATTGAAAAATATGAGTTGACTAATATGTGGGCACATGAAGAGCTGAGTGAACGTTTGTGTCGTTATTTTGATTCGGGCATTAACCGTGACGACCTGAAATTTGAAGTGTTTCCAGGGTTATGGGATGACAGAGAGCAGCTGAGACCATTAACCAGTCGTTTGCCTGTACCTTTTCGATAACGTTAAGGCCAGAAATATCCTTATTATCTTTCAGGACTTTTCATTCCTTACTTTAACACATACTAATGCTGGATCTGTGAGAATTGGAGTGTATAGATATTGGCCAGCCTCTTCAATATCTATCGCTTATAATACACTTTTCTCTATTACGAAATAC
>NZ_JAPFCD010000131.1:0-1514 GCF_026153155.1 Photorhabdus aballayi
GATAATTCGGGGTATCTGGCGGAATGTGACGCCTTTCAGTTTCACCACCTGTGGCATGAATACACTCCGCAAGGTCATATGACCCGCTGGCACGACACCGATAAAACCGATGTCACCATTCACTACGATAACGCCGGCCGGGTGACCGCCACCGCCACCCCGCAGGGGTACTGGCAGGACCGTTTTGAATACGATGATGACAATAACGTCACCACCTATTTCGATGCCGAAGGCGGCTGTACCCGCTATCACTATAACGCCGACGGGCTGGTCACCCGGAAAGTCGACCCGCTCGGCCATGCATCCCTGACTGAATGGGATTTCAGCTGCAAAGTCGCCGAAACCGACCCGCTGGGCCGAACCGCCGCCTATGAGTACAGCCCTTACGGCGAGCTGACCGGCTTCACCTCGCCGGCCGGGGACAGCACGGTTTACGACTACAATGAATACGGCCAGCTCACCCAGACGACTCAGCCGGATGGGGCCCGCTGGCGACTGCATTACAGCGAGCAGGGGAACCTGACCAGCGTTATCGACCCCCAGGGGCGGGTGGAAGAGACCCGTTACGGCCCGCAGGGGGAAATCCTGCGCCAGGTCTTGCCGGACGGCCGCACCTGGCGCTACGGTTATGAACAACAGCAGCTCAGTGAAATTCAGGCCCCGGACGGCGCCCGGACCCGGTTTGACATCGACGGCCTGGGCCGGCTGCTGCGGGTCACCGATGCCCTGTACCAGCAGACGCACTATCACCACAGCCCGTTTCATGCCAGCCCGGCCGGCAGCGTCAGCGAGATTTGCTTACCGGACGGCGGGCGGCAGACGATTGATTACGACAGCGAGCGCCGGGTCTCGGCGGTGACCGACGGCGAAGGCCGGACCACCCGCTATACCTATGACGCCTTTGACCTGCTCAGCCGCCTCACCCGCCCGGACGGCTCGGCCCTGACTTTCGGCTACGACAGGCTGACCCGCCTGAAAACCGTGACCAACGCAACCGGCGACACCTACCGTTACACCCGCGACCCGGCCGGCCAGGTTATCCGCGAAACCGATTTTACCGGCCGGACGATTGACTATCAGTACGACCGCGCCGGACGCCGCCTCACCGCCCGTTACCCCAATCATCAGCTGCTGCGCTGGTGTTACACCGACGACGACCGCCTCACCCGTCAGGAGGTGTGGCAGGAAGCAGCCGACCAGTGCGCCTTACTTTCAGTCACCGCCTACGACCACGACGCGCAGGGACGGCTGGTCCGCGCCGCCAACCCGGACGCCGTGGTGGCGTTTGAATACGATGAATCCGGCCACCTGACCGCAGAGACAATTAACGGGCGTGCCGTCCGCCATCAGTGGGACCCGCTGAGCGGCCTGCCCACCGGCCGCCAGGTAGACGCCCTGCCCGCCTTACGCTGGCACCACGGCCTCAACGGCCGGCTGATGCAGTGGCAGCTTGACGGCCATGCCCCGCTGAACATGCAGCATGACGGGCTGGGCCGGGAAACCGCGCGGGAAAG
>NZ_JAPFCD010000132.1:0-1508 GCF_026153155.1 Photorhabdus aballayi
AAATCGCTTTCTTAACATCAGTTTATTCCAGAGAGATAACGCTTTTGCTTTCATGTTACTACGGACATGAGTGATTAACGTTATTCCTTCTGCTTCCAGTTCATCGCACAGGGCCTGTGACAAATACCCTTTATCGCCATACAAACACCCAGTTAACCCTTGTAGCAACGCTTTGACGGGATAACGATCATCTTGATTTCCTGAGGTCAACTTAACCGCTAAAAGTTCACCACAATCGTTGATAACCAGATGAAGTTTAAAACCCTAAAACCAGCCTGTACTCGTTTTCCCTCGCTGGGCAACGCCCTCAAATACGCGATGACGGGGAATACGGAGGTTGTGACAAACGGCAATTTTGGTTGAATCAATAAAAGCGATCCCCAGGGTTTCAACCTTGCGTGACGAAAGAAAAGCCCAGAGAGGAATGAGCGCCCTTTGCTTCAAGGTTAACATCCGGGTGTAGCTGACCAATCCGGGAAAATCGGCCTGAAGATAGTGTTTAACATGCTGAATATAAAACGTTTCAAAATCACGATAATGGCTCATGTGGAATAAAATGAGTATCGTCATCACTTCACTGAGAGAAAGGGAAGCGTCGTGGCGACGTTTGAGCAAGCCGTTTTCAATTAACTGTTGATGCCAGAGAGGAATAAATTGTTGGCAAAAGTCATCGACGCCGCAGTAAAGTTCTTCTAAATTAGACATGCCTGAGGATCTCCACGATTCTGTTTTATTTAGCAAAAACTTTGATCGTGCCTCAGGCACTTAGCTCCCTTCTTAAGCAAACCTCAGATTAATGTAAAAATATGATCCTTCTTTCAATTAAATTCAAAGGGGCTGTATACCTTACAGTCCCTACCACTAAGCTCTTCAAAAATTAATTATCTTCATCTTGAAGAGAAAAAAACCGCTCATTGTCATCTCTTCTTTCCTTATTACTACCTCTAACGTTTTCTACAGTCCAAAGCCCCCGTTTCTCTCTTTCTCTTTTTATAGTAGATGGGAACAAGGAGTTAAGCTTTCCACGTACTTCAATTAAATGCTCTTTATCTTCTGAGATATTATCAAATCGCTCTTTGATTATTTCACAGTCATCAATTTCGCAGCCGATCCATTTACGATTTTTAATCTCAGCTATAACATAGGTTGTGCCTGAACCACCAAACGGGTCAAAAATAAGATCCCCTTCCTTTGTTGCCATCTCTATAACTCTGTCTAAAACCTTTATACTTAACTCATTAGCTCCATATCTTTTCTTATACTTTTTATGTCTAACAGGAGAAATATCATACCACACGTCAGTAAGATTAATGCCAAGAGGGTTCATTTTACTTTTGTATCCACCATAATCTTTAAGATCACCAAAACATTTTGGACAAGTTTGTGCTGCTAATCTATCTGGCTCAAATGTATTAGCTTTTTCCCCTTTGATAAAATATAAGAGAGAATAATGAGAAGGATACAGACGACCTTGGATAGGCATGTTATTTTTCATATCTACCGCTATC
>NZ_JAPFCD010000133.1:0-1451 GCF_026153155.1 Photorhabdus aballayi
ACCAGCACTGGCGCCCGACCCCGTTACCCAAACCGGTCGTGGAGGGCCCGCAGATAGCGAAAGTGGTCGGCCCGGAAGGCGAAGAAATCTACTGCGACTCATACGGGCGCATCCGCCTGCAATTCCTCTGGGACCGCTACGGCCGGAGCAACGACAACAGTTCCTGCTGGATACGGGTCGCCCAGCCCTGGGCCGGTCAGGGCTGGGGCATGCTGGCGATACCGCGTATCGGACAGGAAGTGGTGGTGGACTTTCTTAACGGCGACCCGGACCAGCCGATAGTCACCGGCCGCACCTACCATGCCAGCAATCTCCCGCCGGGCGCCCTGCCGGGCAGCAAAACCCAGATGGTTTTCCGCTCCAAAACCCACAAAGGGGACGGCTACAACGAACTGCGCTTCGAGGACGCCAAAGGCAGCGAAGAGCTGGCGCTGCACGCCCAGCGCGACATGAACACCGTGGTGAAACACGACCAGACTCTGGTGGTGGAAACCGGCAACCGCCAGGTGGCGGTAAAGACCGGGGATGAACAGACCCGCATTGAACAGGGCAGCCTCACGGAAACCGTCTGCCGGCTGCGCAGCACCGACGCCAATCAGGTGCAGGTCAAGGCCAGCGCCGGTAAAGCCGGCGAGGGCACGCAACTGTACACCGCCAGCGACAACATCACCCTCACCGTCGGGGCAGGCAAGATTGAGATGACCAAAGAGCACATCACTCTCACCTTTGGCGGCTCCGTGGTTGAACTCAATCCAAGCGGTGTATTGATTAATGGCACTCAAATTAGTTTAAATAACGGAAGCGGTCAAAGCAGCGTTGCTTCACCTACGACTGATGGGGCGATAACTCAATCCCCTGCTCCTGATACTGCCTCTGTAATTTTATCCTCGACAAGTCAGGGAGGAAAAAAACAATCTGTACCTGTGAATAGTCCGATTACGGCAATACCCACAAGCCAGTCTCCTCAATCTGAAAACAAGGCCATTTCAGATGATAATGAAAAATCAATGAGCCAGGATGGATTAAATTTATTAAAAGAAATCGAGGGATTGCGATTGAAACCATATGATGACCAAACAGGTAAAAATATAGATAGTTGGACTAAGGGGGCAACTATAGGATATGGTAAATTGATTTCAAGAAGTGAATGGGACACATATAAAAATGGAATTACAGAAGATGAAGCAGAACAGTTATTCAAGGATACTCTCGCACCTTATGAAAAAGCCGTAAACGATGGAATAACAAAGGAAATAAAACAAAATGAATATGATGCTTTAGTTTTATTGTCGTATAACATTGGTATCGGTGGATTCGAAAAATCATCTGTTGTAAAAATGATAAATGATGAAAATGCGAAGACAAATTATGACAGCATAGATGATGCATGGAAAGCGTGGAGTAAATCGCAAGGTAAAGTCAATCAAGGCTTGAAAAATCGACGAGAGGCT
>NZ_JAPFCD010000134.1:0-1288 GCF_026153155.1 Photorhabdus aballayi
ATCTCAGGAAAAAAATATTCAGATGATATTATTCTATCAGAACACTTTTTAATGGGAACACCATTCTATAACTCATCAGCAATGGTAAAGGCAATATATGAAAATCAACAAATTAAAAATATTTCTTCTGTTAAAGTGAATTTTAATTATATAAAAGAAGATAAAGATATTGATATTTACATATTGATAATAGGAGAATCAGCAAGAAGAGATCATATGTCTCTGTATGGTTACAACAAAACCACAACCCCAACATTGAACACGATGCAAAGAAATATGTTGATATTCAATCAAGCTATTTCTCCAGCTCCAGTGACTATATTATCCTTACCTATTTCACTTTCTAATATTACTCTATATCAACTCAGAAATAAGGTTCATTATGCCGACAATATTATATCTTTAGCTAAAGATGCAGGATTTAAGACAACCTGGATAAGTAACCAAGGAAGATCAGGTAAAAGAAATAGCTTGATCACAGTTATTGCTAATATGGCTGAAAGCCAAAAATGGAATGAATATATTGGATATGATGAAGAATTACTACCCTATTTAGATGATGCTCTAAAACAGAAAGGTAAGAAATTTATTATTATGCATATCTATGGCAGTCATGAGCCATCCTGTAACCGATTTCCCGAAAATAAACTGATATCTTTTTCATCGAACGAAGATGATAATTGCTATGACAGCTCAATAATTTATACAGATCAACTAATAGAGAAAATTATTAATAAAATCAAAGACCATAAAGCATCTATTCTCTATTTTTCAGATCATGGGTTACAACGTTTAGATAAAAACGGTGACATCCGTTATCACCACGGAGTTAGTCATCCTCGAAAAGAAGCTTACAATATTCCCTTATTTATCTGGTATAACGATAATGTTGATCAAAAATACCGTCATACTGGAGTAATAAATACCCCATTCTCAACTTCAGACAATTATTACCTTATCAGTGATTGGCTAGGTATTTATCATAAATCTCCAAAGTACTGCCGTTCACCATTAAGCAATTGTTTCAAACCACAGAAAGAACTAATGGTGATCGATGGTAATAAAAACCTGATGAAATATAGCGAGCTTTCTGATGAGAAAGACATCAAAGCTTCAGGTAAATGATTTGGATTTTAATATCCAAGTATCTTAGCCATGATATCAACCATAAATACATTATTTATGGGCATAAGAAAGCATAAACTTATTATTTTAGTACTCACATTCAAGTCGGCCACATATTGTGTATATAGCAGCCCTGATAACATGGATAGAGGTAGTAACTAGA
>NZ_JAPFCD010000135.1:0-1270 GCF_026153155.1 Photorhabdus aballayi
TCATGTGTAGCGGAATTATGAAACCTTATTTAACATCTGGGCACTATTACTGGCATTTAGTAGGATAACTTAATGTCCAGGTTGTACTTCATTGATAATTGCACTGATACTACAATAAGAGTCAATATGTGCGGTGCTCCCTCGTATGCTTCTCCATTGCGCTTGTATTGCACCCAAATTCTCAATATTCGTTAAATCGATACATGTTTGTAGGGTAAATGGAGTTCGCCCGGGATTAGACGGGGATTTATCAGAGTAACTCATTGCGCCAGACGCTAGAACGGTGGAATTCATGGTGATTGCAAATTCTATCCCTGGGTAATCACTTCCCGTAGCATACGGAGTTGGAATGTTTAATATAACCAATGCTTTGCTTGAGCCTTGAAAGGCTTGCTCATTTACGCTGATAGAAAGCCCTGAGATATTTACCCATGAACTAGATGAGGTGCTGAGTGTACTACTAATTGATTTGAAAACTATTGGCATGGTTTATCCCCATTATTGTTAACTTCTATTGTTTATTGTTTATTGTTTGCATAAAAAATCACAGCTTTATAAATCCAACTACATAATTAATATAGATGGGGAAAATAAATTTGCAAATTAAAATAAGGGGCTGTCCTAGATAACGATTATAAATAATTTTCCAAAATGGTGCTACACCTTATCTACCAACAACCCTATGTATAACAATGAGTTGAAGAAAACCATGTGTAGCGAAATTATGAAACCTTATTTATTTTTCCTTTAGAATATGTAATTAGTTTTTTACACCCGATGTGTTAAATTTCCCACTCACATTCCTTGAGAAAAAACTCAAAATGTTCCTTTAGTATGCCATTAAATTTACGCATATAACGTCTGAGCTCCAGCATGAGCCGAGAACATGTTCAGAAAAGCAGACGTTCACTTCCCGACTTCTTAGGAATAGCAACACCTTTCACCATTGGCGGATAATAACTGCCCGATGATAAGCGGTTCCAGAGTTTGTACAGATTATCTTTCAGATTGGATTCAAAATCCGCGATGGTTTGACCATCTACGCCTGCCGCACCTTGATTGATTTTAACCAATAACCAGGCACGATACACATCCCTTTTCTCAATGACAAACCTTGTTTTTCTCCGCTGTGCGAGGCCCTCAAATACGCGATGACGAGAAATACAGAGGTGGTGACAAACGGCAATTTTGGTTGAATTAATAAAACGATCCCCTGAGTTTCAGCCTCGCGTGACGAAAAAAAACACAGAGGGGAATGAGAGCCATTTTC
>NZ_JAPFCD010000136.1:0-1194 GCF_026153155.1 Photorhabdus aballayi
CAAATCTTCATATCGATTAAGGCACTGGTGGTCTGAATTGATGATGAGTTTTATTCAAACGGGATGTAAGTTGAGTTAATCTAATTACAGGATATTCCCTTGATGAAGATATGAATGAAATCATAGATATTTACTATTGATCGTATAAGTATGATATCTTTGCTACACGATTTCGGCCGATGTGTACATTTTTCAGAAATAGCCTGTAAAGCAGGTTATTTTGAGCTTACACAGAACAGTAAGTATTTTGACAAGGAGAGCGGATTACATTCCAATGTCTTTTGGTATTATGCACTGAAAGCTAGACGGTTTGTTACCTCTGACCTCATAGTTTCAGGGCAATGCTTGTAAAAACAAGTACTTTTGATGTGACTGATAATCTTTTGAATGAGACAGGTAAGAGCAACAGCTGTATTAATAAAATGACTAAGCGTATTATTTGGAAACCCAATCACCTGGTGAGTGTCAAACTGAGAGATAATCTGTACACCATTGGACAAATGCTGAATCGTGCAGAAATGCGTTTTTATGATATTAGTAATACGAATGGTATATGGAAAGATATTGACCTTAACGAGGTTAATATCTTGTTTCGAGTTTTTGTTGTCAATACTGTTAGTAAGTTCCTGATACAGGATAAAATCAAGGATAAATCGGTTATCCCCAATCTTCAATCCTATGATAATTACTGGATTGAAGCCTATACTTCAATGGATATCGGGCACTATCCTAGTCACAGGGACAACTTCTCTTTCTTGGGTGGCAAACTGATTGATATTGGTTCAAGGGGGAATATTGGTACTACACTTGCTCCTGTGCTAAAAGAGGATTTATCGCTACCAGAAGATCGAGAGATTATCGAAAAATATGAGCTCACCAATATGTGGGCACACAGCAGTCTTCAAGAACGCCTTTGTCGCTATTTTGATAGAGGTATTAACCGTGACGACCTGAAATTTGAAGTGTTTCCAGGGTTATGGGATGACAGAGAGCAGCTGAGACCATTAACCAGTCGTTTGCCTGTACCTTTTCGATAACGTTAAGGCCAGAAATATCCTTACTATCTTTCAGGACTTTTCATTCCTTACTTTAACACATACTAATGCTGGATCTGTGAGAATTGGAGTGTATAGATATTGGCCAGCCTCTTCAATATCTATCGCTTATAATACACTTTTCTCTATTACGAAATAC
>NZ_JAPFCD010000137.1:0-1171 GCF_026153155.1 Photorhabdus aballayi
CCTGATAAAAATGCGTTTGTGAAAAACCTCGGATTGGTGGAGACGGTGAATAAGGCGAATAATGCCGTACCAAGTAGCCGGAAAATTAATGGCAAGGCGTTGACTGGGGATATTAGTTTGAGTGCCGGGGATGTGGGGGCAATAAGTGTAAATCCGCTCAACACGCTGACAGAATCAAAAAAATTCCAAGATTTTTTGTCATCGGGTTTTGTGCTTGTGAACGTGCCAAACACAGCCACTGTTTCAGATTTTCCTTTTCCCACCAGAGTGTACGGTTTTGGAATACTAGAAGTGCGGAGCTCCGGGGTTGTGATTTCTCAGCAATACAAATCCCACCACGGAGAAGTAGTTATCCGGCAATCGTGGAATTCTGGAAAAACATGGATCGGCTGGGATATTGTCTATTCAAGTGCAATATTGCCGCCAGAGCAGCACCCAGTCGGTGCACCCATTCCATACCCCCACAGATACACCCCCGTTGGTTATTTGACGTGCAACGGTCAGACATTCGATAAATCTTTATACCCAAAGCTAGCAGAAGCTTATCCTGATGGTAGAGTGCCCGATCTAAGAGGCGAGTTTATCCGAGGATGGGATGATAGCCGTGGTGTTGATATGGGTCGGGTGTGCGGGTCGTGGCAGGAAGGGCAAGCGCCTGTATCTGCGATTGCTGGCTACTGGAATAACGATAATTGGCGCAATGGAAAACATCGAGAGACCGGATTTTCAGCAGCAACGGGAACAGACAACGGCGGTTGGCATAACATCATCCAAGAGCATGAGTCTCAACGTGAAACCCGCCCCCGCAACATCGCATTTAACTACATAGTGAGAGCAGCATAATGACAGAACAGAAATACTCTTTAGAACATGAAACCGCCGTATTGGGTAAAGATGGATTAGCTATTCAAGCAGGCTGGATAAAGGTTTATCACTCGAATCAAATTACACGAGAATTCACAAACTCCGATATTGAGTATGTCATGCTCGGTGTCAGTTTGTCAGCGGGTGCTTATCAAGATGCGCCCAAACTCCCCGATTCTCACGATAAGGCGGTTTGCAGAAGTA
Organism: Photorhabdus aballayi; assembly: GCF_026153155.1. NCBI lineage: Bacteria > Pseudomonadati > Pseudomonadota > Gammaproteobacteria > Enterobacterales > Morganellaceae > Photorhabdus > Photorhabdus aballayi. The sequence goes on from NZ_JAPFCD010000137.1 coordinate 1,069, forward strand.
AAGACGGTAAGTGCTGGGAAATACTCCCTGACTATCGCGGAAAAATCGCTTACGACACGTTGACGCGAGAACCGCAAGAAGTTACTGAAATCGGTGAGCTGCC
>NZ_JAPFCD010000138.1:0-902 GCF_026153155.1 Photorhabdus aballayi
CTTGGCGAAAAGTGCCGTGCCCAATAGTAGAAAAATTAATGGAAAATCTCTGTCGAATGATATCAATTTGAGTGCAGAAGATGTGAAAGCACAGCCTGCAGGCCATTACGCCGTTCGTGAGGAAATTTATACCAAATCGGAATCAGACGGCAAATACCAACCACACGGAAACTACCAACCAACAGGGAATTATGCAGTCAGGGGGGAGAGTTACACTAAATCTGAGTCAGATGGTAAATATCAGCAGAAAGGTAGGCAATTGCTTGGTGTAAATCAATCATGGGTTAACGTAACGTCAAGTCGAGCCCCTAACACCGTTTATACAAATTCAACGGGGAATCCTATCGCCGTTATTATTTGGTCTAACAGTAGAGCAGTCGCATTTAAAATAGACAATGTTTTCGTTGACTTTTATAGCGGTATTGATAATTGCACTCTTATTGTGCCAGTGGGGGCAACGTATGAGTTAGTTAGGGGGAAATTAGGAACGTGGATAGAATTACGATGAATCACTATTTGAATATCGTTACTGGGGCAATTCATGGTTTTGATGACAGCCAAAAGCACTTGATTATGGATGATTTTAGAAAGTTGACACCAGAGGAGGAGTATAATCACTTGCACCCAAAACCATCAAAAGAACAACTCATAAAAGAAGCAGATTTTGAAAAACATTTATTACTATCTAATGCTAATAATTGCATCGCCCCTTTGCAAGATGCAATTGATTTAGATATAGCCACAGATGCGGAAAAACAGAAACTGACAGAGTGGAAAAAATATCGGGTACAACTGAACCGTGTAGACTGTTCGACAGTACCTGAAATTAACTGGCCTGAAAAACCAGAATAACAATCAGGGGCAATACGCCCCTGTAATTATTTTGGTTGCACCGGCCATTC
>NZ_JAPFCD010000139.1:0-773 GCF_026153155.1 Photorhabdus aballayi
GACACAGGTGGTCAGGTAGAGAATACTCAGGCGCTTGAGAGAACTCGGGTGAAGGAACTAGGCAAAATGGTGCCGTAACTTCGGGAGAAGGCACGCTGGCGTTAGGTGAAGGGGTTTGCCCCCGGAGCCGAAGCCAGTCGCAGAGACCAGCTGGCTGCAACTGTTTATTAAAAACACAGCACTGTGCAAACACGTAAGTGGACGTATACGGTGTGACGCCTGCCCGGTGCTGGAAGGTTAATTGATGGGGTTAGCCGCAAGGCGACGCTCTTGATCGAAGCCCCAGTAAACGGCGGCCGTAACTATAACGGTCCTAAGGTAGCGAAATTCCTTGTCGGGTAAGTTCCGACCTGCACGAATGGCGTAATGATGGCCAGGCTGTCTCCACCCGAGACTCAGTGAAATTGAACTCGCTGTGAAGATGCAGTGTCCCCGCGGCAAGACGGAAAGACCCCGTGAACCTTTACTATAGCTTGACACTGAACATGGAGCCTTGATGTGTAGGATAGGTGGGAGGCTTGGAAGTGCGGACGCCAGTCTGCATGGAGCCATCCTTGAAATACCACCCTTGAATGTTCGATGTTCTCACTTAAGCCCGTTATCCGGGCTGAGGACAGTGTCTGGCGGGTAGTTTGACTGGGGCGGTCTCCTCCCAAAGCGTAACGGAGGAGCACGAAGGTTGGCTAATCACGGTCGGACATCGTGAGGTTAGTGCAAAGGCATAAGCCAGCTTAACTGCGAGAGTGACGGTTCGAGCAGGTACGAAAGTAGGT
>NZ_JAPFCD010000014.1:0-105296 GCF_026153155.1 Photorhabdus aballayi
GCCGAAAATATTTTTCCCCAATCATCATCACAGTTTGCATGTAACATCAACGGCACCCAAAATACGTACTGGAGCAGGATCTTTCATCTGGTACTGCTATCTGTTGGTCTTTTTCATACGGTACTCACGTCATAACGCAGGAAATGGAGACTAGTTGGAAAGATAAAAATGAAACACTGGGAACCATAAACGTAGGCGGAATACAGTATTTCTATGGACAGTCTCGTTCCGAGAATAGATTCTTTATCCAAAAATTTATCAACGATCAAGATAACTCATCAGAAGCTTATATAGAGCGCTATGCCGCTGCCGGCAAAGTGCAAGTCGGTGCGGTTATAGTTTGGCGCTGGCAATTTAATAGTGTTATTGCTGTTGGTCATGCGGCCTTTGTACTTTTCGACCACTCTGACTCTATCAGAGATCCTCAAAACACTTATATTAGTTGGTGGCCAACTGGCGGCATTGCATCAGCTAACAGAGGGCTAGCAAGTCCTCCTGACAGAAACAGAACATATGCAAAAGATAAGGAGGCAGAAGGTGGGAAAAATCCTAAATCATTCATTATATACTCTAGTGACTTTAACGTATTGAGCCAAAAAATAAAAAAATGGTGGGCTGACTTCCAGAGCAATGAAACCCGATGGGCCTTGTCTCAGAATTGTGCTACCACTGTAAAAGATTTGCTTGTCTATTTGGGAGCCTACACCGTAATAAACGATAACAAAATAAGTTGGTATTACGCACCTGGGTTTTGGACGCCTGAAAATATAATAAGCATGGGTAATGATATAAATGAATCCAAAAGATCACTTCGATGAATAAGCTAACCTCATCACGGTCGGGCGGAGATGGTGAGATATGCGGATGATATGGTGTTTACCTTTGAGTTCATGAGTGAGGCAGAACGCTTCTATAAGGTATTTGCCTAAACGACTGAATAAATACGGATTGGGTTGGGCAGGCGCCTGCCAACGTTTAACTTTCTGGGGTTTACCTGCTATTGGAGAAAATAGCGAAAAGGTTTATGGCGACTGAAATTAACCAGTCGCAAAGACCGTTTCGCGGCCAAATTGAAGGGACTCAGGGACTTTCTCTGGAAGAACCTGAATACACCTGACAAAAGGCTTGTTCTGACTATCGTCATCAGAGTAATCAGAGGCTGGATAAATTATCACGGTATCTCTGATAACCTGAGACGAGTCGGGCAGTTTATCTACCAAAGTACGCGAATACTCTACAGATGGTTCAACCGTAAAGGTGGGCGTCGCCGACTGACGTGGAAAAAGCTGAATCTGATCCTGAAGGTGCTGGGTTATCCATTTCGTTGGAAAACGCATTCAATGTTCATTTCCTGCTGAATATGTGTGGGGACACGGATCTGTCGGGAGCCGGATGCGGTAGTTCCGCACGTCCGGTTCTGAGGAGTGGTCTGCTTGGGTGACCGGGCAGATCTACTCATCCCTCCCAAAATTGGTTCAGCTATTTTCCTCACAACTCCAACAATTGAGTGCAGCCGAGTTCTGACAAAATGTGCAGTGGTCTTCTGAAAATGACAAGTCATGTGTCAATTAAATCTAATTTTGTGGTTGCGTTCTTACTATTAGTAATTTTGGTTAGTAGGTATTCACAATGTGGACATGAAGATAATGAATTCCATATATACATTAGGCGAACTTTGGTTATTACACCAATATAGTTAGTAATGTCACTTTTTGCGGCATAAAGGTTAAAATCCTTTTGCTGCAATTAAGGACATTCAAATGTTGGTGACTATGTCGGAAAAAGAACTTCACCGTATTGTATAACGAGCAATCTGAAATATATCTTCATCGGCCAACTCGGAAAACTTATACATTTGAGTCCTTTGCTGCCCTAGCAAAGATATCATCCATACTGTTTTTGCTGACCGGGGAATTCAGACCCGCAAGTACCATTTCACGGACATTTTGAATACGCTGTTCACGAACTTCCATCAAGAGTAAAGCGTCACGGATAACTTCGGACGTATTGCCATAACGGCCAGATTGAATCATATCACTAACGAATCCATTAAAGTGTTCACCAAGGGTAACACTGGTTACTCGTGCCATAAATTCACCTCTTTCTGTATTACTGAGTAATAATAGCATCAGGATGATATTACGCTCATCACCTACCAAAAAATGAGAAATATTATGAAAACAAAAAAGTTAGATCTTGCAGATGAATATTTTGATAATTATTACCATGCAGGTAAAGCTGTAAGAGATACAATGCAAGCAATAGAAACTATAAAGCGCACTCAACTAACTAAATTAGCTTTACCCCATGTCCATGAAATATTTTCTCGTATACGCCAGACAGCAAAAAATGGTGAAGGAAAACTAGATTATATATTTCCACAAAATTGTCCATTAAACGCACAAAAACACGGGATACAATACATTCGCACTTGTGGTTATAAAGTTCATAAAACTGATAATGGTTGGACTATCATCTGGGGAAATACAATTATAATAGGATAATACCCTATCATATCCTAAAGAAACAGCCTAATATTAGAAGTGAGTCGCACAAGAATACTGCTGACTACTAATTATAGGGAATGTTTCGAACCAACTTCTTCTCACCACTGAAACTCCAAAAACGTCATTACATCACAATGTTTGTTGAAACACTTAGGATTTACTTGACCAGTACAAAGGATGCGAGTATATATTTTCATAAATTTTATTTATATATCTGTATTTTCAGCCTCATATTCATTTATCTAAATGAATAGCCTAGTTTTGCTTTATTAAAATAAACCAGAAAATATGAAGGGAGGAAGGATGAGCAGTGTTATCAGAGAAATAAGTGACGCTAATATTGCATATGCAGAAACTTTTGGTGATAAAAAAAACCTTGGTTTACCTGCTGTCAGACGAATTGCCATATTGACTTGTATGGATGCCAGGTTAGATCCGGCAAAATTTGCAGGTTTATCTGAAGGTGACGCTCATATTATTCGTAACGCCGGCGGAAGGGCCAGCGATGATGCTATTCGTTCACTTATCATTTCTTATAAACTTTTTGGAACAAAGGAGTGGTTTGTCATTCACCATACTCATTGTGGAATGGAGCTGTTTACAGACAATATCATGGGCGATTTACTGGAAAGTAGCCTAGAAAGTGCGGTAATGACCGATGAAGGATTTAAAGATGTCGGCAACGGTACTGGATCATCTGAGGGAAAATATATCAAATGGCTTACCATTGATAATCAAGTTAATAGTGTAGTTGAAGATATTCATCGTATTCGTACCCACCCCCTTGTCCCCGCAAATATCTCCATATATGGGTACATATATGATGTGAAGTCAGGAAAATTAATTGAGGTTCCTGAAGCAACAAGCATTGCAGAAGGCGCTTGATTTTTCGGCATCAATATGGACAAGGATGTCCATGCTTCAATGAGTTTCCGCGCCTTGGATCACGAAATAGCTTTATATTAAAGAATTTGGGGAATATCGCTCCCATATTAAGGTACCCATGCTCCCAAATTAAAATTAAATTCAATTAAAACAAAATATTACGGATTTAAAAAGTTTAAGTACCACGTTAGAACTATTGAGTGTGACATTTTTGTCAATTACCCTTCTCCTTCGAATAAAATAATAAGGAGAATTTATGAGATTTCCCCATCTGTTTAATCCATTAAAAATAGGCGCTATTACTACGCCCAATTTTACCGCTAATCCTGAAACATTATCCCACATAAATAAACCCTCCCCTACGCGCTCGTCACGACTTTTCAAAGCTTCACTGGTCGTTCTGTTATCCATCAGCATAAATCCATCATTTGCTGCTGAAACCATCAAAAATGATCTCCTCACAGACACCAGTCAAATTAAGGTTGCTGCGATCAATGCAGCCCCTGTACGCTTTGATGTGGAAGCTAGCTTAAAAAAAGCGGACCGACTTGTGAAAGAAGCCAAAGCTCAGGGTGCCGTACTTGTTGCATTCCCTGAACTTTGGCTCCCTGGGTTTATCAATGGAGACCCGCAATACGCAATGGGGATGCCTCCTAAACCTTTTTCAAAATACATTGATAACTCCATCGAAATAGGTAGCAAAGAATGGAAAGAGCTCCTGAAAATTGCGTCTGATAACCATGTCTATTTGTCTATGGGGATCTCGGAGAAAAACACCAAGACCAAAAATCTGTACATGACTCAGGTGCTCGTCGGCCCAGATGGCGCTGTGATTGACAAAAGAAGTAAAATCAATCCTTCACGCGGGGAACGAAACTTCTTCTCGGATGCACCTATGGCTGACAACTTGAAAGTCGTTAATACCCCATTAGGTAGAATTGGCCAGCTTTCTTGTGGTGAACATTTCAAAGTTTTCATGACCTACAATATGATGGCTCAGCATGAAAACATCCATATCGCTGCATGGCCCTACAATTTAACGGCTAACGACAAGCCTTGGCCGGAGCAATACTGGTTGCATATGGTTAACACCGCCTCTTACGCATCGAACGCGAACGCATGGACTGTTATGCCTTCTATCGGAAGAGCTGCCATTTTCGACAACAACGGCTTCATCGTTGCCCAAGCTGATAATACCAACAGCAATTTCGCCATTGCTAAAATCGATCGCTCCGGATTCAGAAGTACGACCTGGAAAAGCGACCCGATATCCTACAATACTCTCAGTCTCCTGAGAGAGCATTATCCAGGTCCTCACGAACCGAAAGAGGCGGTTGAAACACTAAGCACACCTGATTACACCAAAATCCAATAAGGCTGACAAAAGCCAAAAAAATACAACAAATCCGCTCACTGTTTTCAGCGATTCAGTGAGCTTTAATATCATTTTGGAAGAGTTCAAAACCAGACTTAAACATTAACCCCCTTCCCTGCGTTTTCACTTACCAGACTCAAATTCCATTAACATTAATCTTCATCCTCCGTTGGTAAAATAGCATTGGGTAAAGCGCTAAAGGTCCCCCAATAAAAGGCAATTAAAGAGATCACTGCCACTGCAACAATATCCCAAGGTGCAGGAATAATGCCTTTACCGCCAAATGTGCCTAAATAGGACATAATAATCATGGCGCTGTAGAAACCGATCAACCATAAAGCAGAAGTTATCTGTTGGCGCAAGCTCACTCTGCCTATAGGGACTTTATTTTTGAACAACAAATAGATGAAAAATAAGATAATCTGTAATCCAAGCAGCCAGGAAACGGTTTTCCAACCAGACCAGTAAACAATGAAGGCGGAAATAATAAAAGAGAGCGGGCCAATGATCGCAAACCCTTTAACATAAAAAGGGCGTTTTATCTCTTTGGCATTACGACGTAAGGCAGAAGCGGTTACTGGCGCTAATGCGTAGCTCAGAATTAACGCCGCAGAAACAACACTGATAAGTTTTTCCCATGAAGGAAAAGGTAATGTCCAAAAAATAGCAAGAATAAACGTCAACCAAAGCGCAGGTCGTGGTATTCCTGATTTCTCATCAATATGGGTAAACACATTAAATAACGTTCCACTTTTTGCCCAACCATAGACGACACGGGGAGTGGCATTCATATAAATATTCCCAGTACCACTTGGAGAGATCACCGCATCACACACCACCAAAAAAGCGAGCCATCCCACACCAAGGATTAAGGCTATATCACGAAATGGCAGTGAAAAATATTGCCCAATATTATTCCAACCACCAAAGAGTCGATCAGAGGGTATCCCGCCAAGAAAAGCTAACTGCAATAAAACATAAATGACCGTAGACAGTGAAATAGACAGAATGAGGGCAATAGGAATTGTTTTTTGGGGTTTTTCTACTTCACCCGCGACAGAAATAATGGGCGTCAGGCCAAGGTAAGCAAAGATAATGCCGCCCGTTGAAACCGCAGCTTCAACACCCGATATCCCAAAAGGAGAAAATCCATGAACTTGCAGATTACTCGGATTGAAATAATTAAACAGAATAATAATGACGAGCAGCGGAACGATAAACTTGAAAATACTAATAACATTGTTGGATTTCGCAAAGGTTTTCACGCTGTTGTAATTAAGATAAAAGAAAAACGCTAATAAAATGAATTGAACCAGCCAACCTGCCAGAGTTGGATTACCAGAACCCGGCAGGCTGAGAAAAGGGAACCACGCCGCCGCATATTGTCGAGCAGCGACGACTTCGATGGCTATCAAACTGGAAAACGCAATTAAGGTGATAGAACCCATTAAATACCCCATGAGTTCACCATGAGAAAACACCGGGTAACGGATAATGCCGCCTGATTTCGGCAATGCCGCACCCAGTTCGCAATAAACAATGCCGAGTAAGAGCACAGCGATACCGCCAATCACCCAAGAAAAAATCCCTGCTGGTCCTGCAATCACAGACACATGACTGGCCGCAAATAACCAGCCAGAGCCAAAAATAGCCCCTAATCCGATAAAGGTTAAATCCATGAGTGTTAATTGCTTCTTAAATTTACCCTGCCCTGAATCGGATTTTGGCAGTGAAGAGGCTTCGTATAGCGCCATAATTATTCGCCCTTTTCTGTTTTATGATTTGATATACGCCAAAGTCGGGTAACTGTGTGTTTTACAATACTTCTTTGCTCATCACCCCATTGATTAATCGAGAAATATTTAATGGATTATGGTCTTGCAGTGCGGGCGGAAGTAAGGATTTTGGATAGTTTTGGAAACAGACCGGACGCAGAAAACGCCAGATGGCCAGTGTGCCAACTGAAGTCCCTCTTGCATCCGAAGTCGCAGGATAAGGCCCGCCATGAACTACGGCATCACAGACTTCAACACCTGTCGGGTAGCCGTTGACAATCACCCTGCCCGCTATGTTCTGTAATCGTTGGCTAAGCTCGTGTGCATTCGCTAACTCATCGTGTTCACCAATCAAGGAGGCGGTAAGCTGCCCCTGCAAACAGTCAATTGCGCGTAAAAGCTGATCTTGGCTTTCGACTTCAATCACAATCGCAACAGGGCCAAAAACCTCCTCTTGTAACAAAGCATTTTTACTCAACAACAAAGCAATATCTGCGCGATACAGCATCGCACTTGCCTGATTTTCATGATGTTCGCCAATGGCTAACCGTGTCATTAAAGGTTCATCATCCAGTTGATGAATACCTTTTTGATAATTGAGTAATGTGCCTTGGTTTAGCATTGATTGTGCCGGACGAAGCGTGATTTCCTGCGTTAATTGGGTAATAAATTGATCAAATTCTGGTGAACCAATCCCTAAGATTATCCCTGGTTTGGTACAAAACTGACCGCTACCTAATGTGAATGAATTTGCCAATTCTTGGGCGATCTGTTTTCCCCGCTGCGCTAAAGCATTTGGCAGCACAATGACCGGGTTGATACTCGACATTTCAGCAAAAACCGGAATAGGTTGCGAGCGCTGCATAGCCATATCGAACAGTGCACGTCCACCAGCGAGTGAACCAGTAAAACCAACGGCTTGAATAACTGGGTGTTTGACGAGATCTGCCCCCACGCTATTGCCATAAATCATATTGAATACACCTGCGGGCATTTGTGCGGCGATAACAGCGCGTTCAATGGCTTCTGCGATGACCTCAGCGGTAGCCATATGGCCGCTATGTGCTTTGAAAACAACGGAGCAACCCGCTGCTAATGCTGATGCCGTGTCACCACCAGCGGTTGAAAAAGCCAAAGGAAAATTACTGGCGCCAAAAACCGCAATAGGACCTAGAGGAATATGACATTGGCGAATATCAACTCTGGGAAGTGGTTTTCTCTCAGGTTGCGCAGTATCAATGCGGGCAGCATGAATATCACCACGGCGTAACAACGTAGCAAACAACCTCATTTGTCCGCTCGTTCTCGACCGTTCCCCTTGAAGTCGGACTGGAGGCAGAGCTGTTTCTGCTGATACAAGGGCAATAAAATCATCACCGAGGGCATCAATTTCATCGGCAATTTTATCTAAAAAAACGGCACGTTCTTCTAACGATGTTTGGCTATAACGTGTAAATGCATCGGCTGCTGCTTGGGCAGCGAGATTGACCTCATGTCGTGTAGCCTGATAAAACGCATAACCTATTGGTGAGTTATCCACCGCCCGCCGGCTGTGCAAACAACGCTCTCCCTCTGCTTGCCTGTGACCACCAATAAACTGCATACCTGAATGTGTTGCCAACATAACGATTCCTCCAAGGGTATCAAAAACGGTTACAACCCAATTCAGAGGCCGACATCAGGCAGTGAAGGACGATTAGCAAGCGCTTTTTCTACGATAGCGCGCACTTCAACCAATGTTTCCCCTTCGAGCGGTAAACGCGGCGGACGGGTAATGGCACTGCCGCGACCAACCATTTCTTCACATAGTTTGATGCATTGCACCAAATCAGGACGGAAATCCAAATGCAACAGAGGCATAAACCAGCGATATAATTCCCGAGCTTCTTCATAACGTTTCTGTTTAGCCAGACGGAATAAAGTCTCTCCTTCCCGTGGAAAGGCATTCGACATGCCTGAAATCCAACCTTCTGCGCCCACTGCGACTGACTCTAAAACGACGTCATCCAAACCGGCAAAAAGAATGAAGCGATCTCCTGCTTCGTTGGGAATATCACTAAAAGGACGGGTATTGCCTGATGAATCTTTAAATGCAACGATATTTTCGCAATCGGCCAAAGAGATCAGCATTTTCGGCGTAATATCGTTTTTATACAGCAAGGGGTTGTTATATAGCATGACGGGTAAATCGGTAGAGGCAGCAATGGTACGGAAATACGCCCTGCTTTCTTTCGGTGTCGGCGTATAAACCAGCGGCGGCATGATCATCACCCCATTAGCACCTGCCTGGCGGCATTCAGAGACCATTTTGCACGCATTATCGGTTGTTAATTCTGCAATACCCGAAAGAACGGGGACTTTTCCACCAGCAACATCTACCGCGAGTTCAACGACAGCACGCTTCTCCTTCATAGACAGAGATGTATTTTCCCCCACAGAACCATTGACGACTAAACCGGAAACGCCATCTTTAATCAGGTTCGTCATGACCTTCTTTGTGGCGTCCAAATTAATGGAAAAATCGGGGTTAAATTGTGTCGTCACTGCTGGAAAAACACCATGCCAACTAACCTTTCTCTTGTTCATAGCCCTATCCTTTGATCGTCATTGATTTACTTGATATTTAAAATGCAAATTGTTTTTATTTTGTTAATAAAATGTGGCTTATTGGGTTCTTATGGAATGATGGCTATTTCACCACAGAGAAGCTTGTCACTTTTCACAGTGAACAATGACGAAATTAGCATAATAGGAACGGCAAACTTAAAGCTGAGAGACTTTGATAGAACTCGATAATTCCTCATGAACGGAAGTATCAGGAGAACGGCAAATTACTCCAACCCTATTGACTGACGAAAATCACTGGGAGTGAGTCCAGTTAACGCCTTAAATTGCCGGGTAAATGCACTGTGATCCGTATAACCACATTGCAAAGCGACATCTATAATAGGTAATTCTGTCGCCAATAATTCCGAAGCTTTTTCAATTCTGATTTTGTGGATCATCTGCCGGGGCGTCAGGTGAAAGATGCGTTTACAGTAACGTTCCAATTGAGCAACCGAGAGATGTGTTAAATGAGTGAGCTCTTCGAGACGAATTGTTCGATCAAAATTTTCACGAATATAATCATCAACGATAGCCAATTTTTGGTACACAGGATGATTTTCCTTAACTTCCATTAGATCATGAGAAATTCCTGCCATACCAATAATTTGATTATGTTGATTATACAATGGCAATTTATATGTCATGCACCAGCCTGCTTTGCGTCCATGATAAAAATGGAGTTCCAGTTGGTTTTGAATAATTACCCCCTGATGTAACACACGCAAATCCTGTTCGGTGTAACAACGACCCATCTGAGCAGGAAAGATCTCGGAAGAAGTTTTACCGAGTAGCGAAGAGATCGACTTAAATCCGCAACGTGTAGCTAGCGTAAGATTCGCAATTAGATAACGTGCTTTGATATCCTTGATAAAAAAAACCACGCTGGGAATCGCATTTAACAATGGTGTAATTAAGGCAACCGCATTGAGAATATCTTGCAGGTTATTGGGTTTGTGATTAACTAGTCCACTACAAAGCGCCGATAAAAATTCAACATTACAAGCATCATGACCATTTGTGGCAATGCCATTTTTTTCATTGTTCCGGGATATATTCATCATCGATATCTCCAGTCTATTACCATTAAAATAGGATTTTTGGCTCATGTTTAGTTATTTACCTTGATTAAAAAGATAAATATCAGATTCGATGTATTAGCAATATTCAAAAGAACTATTTTGTTTTCATGTGATAATTGTCACAGAAAGTCATTCCGACTACTCTTATTTACCTATTTGATTTTATAGGTTAATTTACAAATTTTTCTGGTAAAAACAGAAATAACGCCCATAAGATTTATTTATAATTTCTCATTTTATTGGAGTGCCGCACTGATATTTCAGTGACTCTTTCATTGTGCTGATTTCAGCATATTGCAGTATGAAATTCATCAAGCGACAAGCGAAATATTACGCCACCATTTATTAAAAATAGATTAATTGGGTGGCTTTATGGCAGATAAGTATGATTATCAGATTATTCGCGTCATTGATTCGCACACAGGTGGAGAACCTACTCGCACGGTAATCGAGGGATTTCCATCTCTTGGCAAAGGAACCGTTGCCAAACAACGTCAACGCTTTGAAGCCGAATTTGATCACTGGCGCAAGGCTCTCATTCTTGAACCAAAAGGGAATGATGTGTTGGTTGGCGCGCTTTTATGCCCGCCTACTGCGCCTGATGCCGATATAGGAGTAATCTTCTTTAATAACGCTGGGTACTTAGGCATGTGCGGCCACGGCACTATCGGCCTTATTGCTTCGCTCTATCATCTGGGCTGGTTGCCCCCCAGAAAGTATAAAATTGAGACGCCTGTTGGGATTGTCGAGGCGGTACTCCATAATGATGGAACAGTGTCTGTTTATAATGTCCCCTCTTACCGTTATCAGCAAAATGTCACCGTGAACGTGCCTGATGTGGGTGATGTTAATGGAGATATTGCCTGGGGAGGAAATTGGTTTTTCCTCATCAGTCAGCACGAATTGCCTCTATCCCACCACCATATCAATGAACTCACGCAATACTGTTGGGCCATCAGGCAAGCATTAGAACAAGCAGGAATCACCGGCGAAAATGGTGAATGTATCGACCATATTGAATTGTTCGCTCCTGATAACAATTTCGCCTCTGATAACAATGCTGATAGCCGCAATTTTGTGCTATGTCCGGGGAAAACCTATGACCGTTCACCGTGTGGCACTGGAACAAGTGCTAAGTTAGCCTGTCTGGCGGCGGATGGAAAATTGCAGCCGGGTGAGATTTGGCGCCAATCGAGCATTATTGGTAGTATTTTTGAAGCCCAATATCAGTGGGTTGGTCAGAAAATTGCCCCAGTGATCCGGGGAACCGCCCATGTTTACGGTGATAATAAACTAATCATTGCCAAGAACGATCCTTTTGTCTGGGGAATCAATGTATGACTTCCCTCCAAATACCGGATGTCATTATCGTTGGCGCTGGCATCGTTGGCGCCGCATGTGCTTATCAGTTGGTACAGGATGGTTTGAGAGTTGTTGTGATTGATGATGGTGGTAAAGGGGCAACACAAGCAGGAATGGGACATCTAGTGTGTATGGACGATAATCCTGCTGAATTGGCACTAAGTAGTTACTCATTGGATATATGGCGAACCTTCACCTCACATATGCCAGAAAATTGTGCATGGCGCAGATGCGGCACACTTTGGCTGGCGGATGCCGAGGATGAAATGGAACTGGCTGAGGAAAAAAGCGCACGTCTTGCCACCTACGAAATCGAGAATACTCTAATGACAGCGGCACAAATTCATCAGATGGAACCTATGGTGAAAAATGGGATTGCTGGTGGTTTGTCTGTTCCCGGGGATGGGATTGTCTATGCGCCAAATGTCGTACACTGGTTTCTTGCTAACTGTAATGAAAAGATTCAGTTTATTAAAGGGCACGTACATGCCTTAGAGCCTCGGACCGTCGTGCTACGTGATGGAAAGAAATATGGTGCGCCGAGGATATTACTGGCAAATGGGTTGTGGAGCACACATCTGTTACCTGAGTTACCGATTGTCCCTAAAAAAGGGCAATTGGCGATTACCGATCGTTATCCTACCTGCATCACACATCAATTGGTGGAATTAGGATATAGCGCCAGTACACATACCTCAGATGACACATCAATCGCTTTTAACGTTCAGGCCCGCCCTACAGGTCAGCTTCTAATCGGATCTTCACGCCAGTTCCATAACGAAAAACACACGATTGATCTCTCCCTACTCCGTTCTATGCTCCAGCGCGCACTTCATTTTTTACCTCAGCTTGGTCAGATGAATATTTTACGCTGTTGGTCTGGCTTTCGTGCTGCAACGCCGGATGGCTTGCCGCTATTGGGGCAACATCCTGATTATGAATGGCTATGGCTGGCTGTCGGCCATGAAGGATTAGGTGTGACGACCGCACCGGGCAGCGCCAAAATCATCTCTGCATTGATGCTGAACAGAAAAACGGAGATTGATCCACTGCCTTACCAACCTGCACGTTTCACTGCTATGGCTCGTCAGAGGTTGCCATGACACGCAAAAAACCCCCCTTTATCGCTTTGTTTATTGATGGCGAACTGATCACAGTTCCTACGGGGATTACTGTTGCGGCAGCGCTAGCTTACACCAGTGATGAGCATTGCCGTATATCTGTATCACACCAATTGAGAGTACCTTTTTGTGGGATGGGTATCTGCCAAGAGTGCCGTTTGATGATTAATGGTCGCCGTCGTATAGCGTGCCAGACAGTGTGTGAAATGGGTATGAAAGTCGAGAGGATCTGAACATGGCAACACCATTACCTTTTACTACATCATCTCCTTCTACGGTATTGCGCTGTGATGTGCTAGTTGTTGGCGCTGGACCGGCAGGATTGGCTACCGCACAGGCTGCGATACAAGGGCAACAATCCGTTATCCTGATTGATGACAATCCCAGAGCAGGCGGACAAATTTGGCGCCAAGGACCACTTCATACATTGCCATCGATGGCGAAACGTTATTTATCGGTATTATCCGAAGATGCATTGATCTATTTACCGGGATGTAAAGTGATTGCAGTAGACAGCCAATGTGTAATTACTGAAACAGTAGGTAAGCACCGAATGATTCACTACCAACGCATTGTCCTTTGTACCGGGGCCAAAGAAAAATTACTGCCCTTTCCTGGCTGGACATTACCGGGTGTCACCGGCGCAGGCGGATTACAGGCGCTGATAAAAAGTGGTCTCCCCATGACTGGCGAGCGTGTTGTTATTGCGGGTAGCGGCCCCCTTTTACTCGCGGTTGCCGAGACGGTAAAAAAAGCCGGAGGGAATGTAGTTGGCATTATTGAACAAGCGCCTTTGCACCGCTTACTTTCATTTGGCTTGCGACTATTCCATTGGCCAGACAAGTTGCATCAAGCCATCGCTCTCACGCCACTTAAAAATTATTACAAAAACAGTATGGTATTAGGAGTAGAAACCTCGGCAGAAGGTAGATTGACAGGCGTGTACATCAGCAATAAAGGGCGGAAACAGAAACTATCCTGTACGCGCTTAGCTTGCGGTTTTGGTTTAAGACCTAATACGGAACTGGCGCAACTACTTGGTTGCTTGCTGGACGAACAAGGGAATGTTCAGGTAGATACGTGGCAACAGACAACTATACCCGGTGTATATGCAGCGGGAGAATGCACAGGTATTGGCGGCAGCGAGCTTGCGCTTTGTGAAGGATTTATTGCCGGGTTTACGGCGAGTGGTAAATACGCACTAGCTGAAAAGTGGCAACATAAACGGACAAAATGGCAACATTTTGCAACCGCAGTAGCGAAAGCGTTTAAATTAAATAAAGAGATCACACAGTCACTTCCCCTTGATACCTTGATCTGCCGTTGTGAAGACGTGAGTTTAAACGAACTTGAACCATTTCAGGATTGGAACAGCGCAAAAATGGCGACACGGTGTGGCATGGGTGCTTGCCAGGGAAAAATCTGTTCTGCCATTCTCCACGATATCAAACATTGGTCGATACCATCCCCTCGTATTCCCCTATCACCTACCAGTCTTGAAACGCTGGCCGCAGGAGACACAGAAAAAATTAACTTTTCTGACTGATAGATAACTATCTCCCTTCGTTTATCAAACATAATTCCCAATAAAAATCACAGCTTGTTTGATCGCCTTTGCTATGATTCACTCCAAAAATCATTAAAACCAGTAATGAATGACTTTAAAGATTAAGGTGTGAACATTTATGTATAAGACAAATGGAACCATTTTGGATGTACCGGGTGTTAAGGTTGGGCATGCTGAAGATGAGTTGCAACAAACCGGTTGTAGCGTAATTATTTTCAACAACGGGGCTGTTTGTGGCGTTGATGTCAGAGGCTCTGCCCCAGGGACAAGGGAAACCGAACTTTTAGATCCCATTAATACTGTTCAGAAAGTGAACGCAGTGGTTCTGAGTGGAGGTAGTGCTTTTGGGTTAGATTCCGCCTCTGGCGTAATGCGCTATCTTGAAGAAAGAAAACAAGGTTTTGATGTCGGTGTTACTGTCGTGCCTATCGTCCCTGCTGCAATAATTTTTGATCTAAATTTTGGCGATCCTACTGTGCGTCCTGACGCCAGAATGGGCTATATTGCCGCACAAAACGCTTCCGAAACCCCTTTTCCATCGGGAAATATTGGCGCAGGCGCCGGGGCTACTATCGGTAAGATGGCTGGTTTTAACAAAGCCATGAAAGGTGGCCTTGGAACAGCATCAGTTAAATTGCCTGGGGGGCTGACAATTGGCGCAATGGTTGTTGTAAATGCGGTTGGTGAAATCAGAGATCCTAAAAATGGCAAAACCATTGCAGGCGCATGTGATGAAAATGGTCATCTTATCGATCTCACTCCGTACATTATAAAAAATAACAAAGATAATAATTTCATTCAGGGAGCAAATACCACCATTGGCATAATTTGTTGTAACGCAAATATGAATAAAAGCCAGATGAAAAAAGTTGCCCAGATGGCTCATGATGGTCTGGCGAGGACGATATACCCCGTTCATACCATGAGTGACGGGGATATTATTTTTGCAGCGGCAACAGGTGGTGTAGATTCATCGGTGAATACTGTTGGTATTCTCGCGGCTGAAGTCATGGCTGCTGCGGTTTTAGATGCTGTAAAATCAGCCAAATCAAAATTTGGTATTAGAGGTTATGCCGATTTAACGGATTAAAAAACACGAGGTAACACGAGGTTATAGTTACATTGGAAGGTTCAGTGACGTGCCAAATGCCAATGGAAGCGAGTTATGCCTCAATCAGTAAATTAAAGTTATTATCACCAAATTGGACTAATTCATAAACTGCTGCTATAAAAATTAGTGCTGTTTGATATAACTTTTTTTTATTATAAATGATTGGGGTATAAGATATGAAATGCCGACATTAAGGCGAGATCTAGAATCACTAGGCCACAAAAAAAAGGTCAATCCATTCTTGTGGGAACAAGATAAGGATATTGTTCATGAAAATCTTTCCAATCAGTTCCCTAACAACCGCCGACGCAAGAATTATCTTAATGATCTAACCGAGTATTGCTGGCTAGTTTATCGTAAAGCCCTTTCAGCAAGCGGGCCGATGCTAATTGGTCGAGGTGGCGACCTCTGGCAGGAAAAGTTATTTAAACCTCTCGGACTTGGCCTAGAGAAAAGTGAGAATTCATGGAACCCAAACGCCCAGGGGAATATGTTAATGATAGATAAATGGACCGATGTGATAAATGATTGTTGGGTACTTGGCGGTATTCATAGACATGCAGATTTTCATCTCATGTCGGCCGAAGCCCCGTCCAATTTATGGAATCATGAACAAGGCTATCACATCGTTACAGCGAGAGAGATATTAGGTCTTCTCAACTTTGGGTATGAACGTGAAAAACGAGGGAAGCAAGTGATTTATAGATGTAAAAATCCTTCTTCTGCCGATAGAGCAAGTCTTCACCCCTATAGGATATTAATGAAAAAAGCAATGGGAAAAGGGCCTTCTTCAATTACAAAGCTTATTTCTGAACAAGTGGCCGGTTTTAACGAGGAAATTAGAACGTTCGATTATTCCAGCTTAAAACAGGCTTAAGACACGTTGTATCAATCCTCCCTAAGTGCGCACCAACCAATTGATTAATCTTGACAAATTATTATATGGAGGGCGTCTTGAAAATAACATTGAAGCACGATGAAATTCATAATCTATAGCGTCTTATCACCCTTTTCACCAATGCGTCAAAAGGGTGATGACAGTCTGATGGATTATTCTGAATCACTCTTAACCTAAATAAGGTAATTTTTCTAATCCCCTAAAGATCAGCCCCGCAGACCTCTTCATATACAACTTGATGTCGATAAAATCAACTTGGGGCATATGTTAGCATCCACGATCTAGCCTTACCTACAATACCCTATGGATTTTAAAAAGATAACGGATATAAATAATCTAATCAAAAGGTTAACACTATGTCAGACATTCGCCTGTATATGCTGCAAACCGGAACCATCAAATGTAAGGTTCACCACATCAAGATGAATCAAGGCAACGGCGCCGATTATGAAATTCCGATTCCATTTTTCTTACTCACTCATCCCGACGGTCATACACTAATTGACGGCGGCAATGCCGTTGAAACTGCAACTGACCCCAAAGGCTACTGGGGAACTATCACCAAAGCCTACTGGCCGGTGATGCGTGAAGATGAAGGTTGTGTCGCTCAAGTTAAAAAGTTGGGTATCGATCCCGCAGATATCCGCTATGTGGTGCAATCCCATCTTCACCTCGATCACACTGGCGCAATAGGACGCTTCCCTAACGCGACACACATCGTACAGCGACGTGAATATGAATACGCCTACACACCTGACTGGTTTACTACCGGCGGCTATATCCGCAAGGATTTTGATCGTCCCGGTCTAAAATGGGAATTTCTCGATGGGGAACGCAATGACATGTTCGATGTTTACAGAGATGGCACATTAAAAACGGTATTTACTCCGGGGCATTCACCCGGACACCAATCACTACTGGTGACCCTGCCGAACAGCGGCAGCCTGCTGTTAACGATTGACGCCGCTTATACCCTCGATCACTGGGAAGAACGAGCACTACCGGGGTTTCTCACCTCTACCATTGAAACCGTCCGTTCGGTGCAAAAACTACGGCATCTAGCTAAACGCACGAATGCAATTGTGGTAACAGGGCACGATCCGGATGCTTGGCCGACATTCCGTAAGGCGCCGGAATATTACGATTAACTCGAATTTATCAATGCAAAATAGCCAGAAACTGGAATCGACCCGATGTTTCTGGCTTAGCGCTTATTTCATTAAAGTTTAACTGACTAACCGTTTTTCCTCACTCTTCCACTCTCAGCCAATCATTGACAAAAGAGAGGGCATTTTCAGATTTAAACCCAATTGAAGATATACCGGTTGGTTTCCACAACAGCTCGATAACACGAACTTTTTGGTTATAATCAAGAGTATTAAAGAGTTCACTTAATTGCTCATCTAAAGGTAAATCGCGATATTGAAGAAAATATTCATCATCGAATTGTTCGCAACATCCAGCAAAAAACTTATTACCGTTTTCACGATTTAACCCACAACATCTCACACGTTTAAAACCAGATTTATAATAAAAATCGCATATTTCATCATATCGGTATGCATTGACGATCGGATTCAAAAATGCGTCTACATTAACAGCAATCTGATCAACACTATCGTCTAAATGATTAGCTGTACTATCGCCATACTGATTCCGACTTAAGTTTTTGCATAATTTATTCATTAAATCGGTATGTAGAAAATACTCTTCTACATGAATTTGTTTTGCAAAAATCTGCAAAAGCTCTCGCTGCTTCAATCGTTCATATTCTCCTATAACATTGTATAGCCAAATAAGCGCTATACCATCTTCATTTAATGAGCGTGAAGCGACGAAAAAACCCTCTTGTGGGCACTCCATATGATGAATAACACCGGTAGAAACAACAACATCGAACTGATTATTTCGTGTTAGCTGCTCAATCGTATTATTTTCTAACGTGACGTTATCCAATCGATGATAAGATATCAGCTTATCTGCTACCTCTAACGCTTTATCCGTCATATCAATGCCCACAAATTGGGTATCGGGATACATACTTGCCAGCCCTACCAAACGATGCCCCGTTCCACACCCCAAATCGAGCACATATTTTCCCGTTAAATAACCCGGCTTAAATATAAGCCCTACAACCGTTGCCATATCATAAATAAGATTATCCCCAATGGCAGAACTAGGATATGGGTATCGGTTATACATCGCTTTGACATCCTGATTACTCATATCTATTTCTCCGAACAAAATGATAAATCAGTGGTACTAGCTCATGATGACCAATAATAGTTAGTATAGTGGTTACCCACATCAAATTCATGGCGACGAGTAATTAAAGTATATTATCATGGGAAAAATATCTTAAATTCAATTATACCCGTTATCTTTCAAATTGCCTCTTTGTTGGCTGCGCTCACTCACCCCGTTCACATAGTTCTCTATGTGAACGGGGATTCGCTCCCTTGCCGCCTCAATGCATCTTGAAATCCATAGGATATAGAATGAAAATAATTTCATATCAACCAGAATATTAATCACAATAATATATCTGCCAAAATGACATTCAGTTGTCAGAATAATCATCCTTCATAAAATAGTGTATAGCCCATTTCATTTTTTCCGACTAAATCTTGCCATACCCGGCTTTTCCGGATTAGGAACAAACCCTGGATTTCCGGCATCGGGTATCCAACTTACTTTCATTTTTGCGCCAACTCTGTCATAAAAATTCTTCAATTCATAAATATCATTTGCTATGGTCCATTTTCCCTTACTAATAATAGCAACGGGAAATTCTCCAGGTTCAGCAACAGCTTTAACAATCCCGCCACGCGCCTTTACTTCTTTCCTTTCTTTGTCCATAGCGAAAGCAGGATAACTGACCTGAGGCCCATGCCTGATAACATTATGTTCTATATCTCCGAATGGCCGGTTTGAATCAGCTTTGTCAATAAATCGGTTAATGAGCTCGATTATTTTCCTCTCTTCTGCCGAAGCAGATGGAACTGAATGCGGCTGCGTTGTAAAACTAATCATATCATGCATATCATAGTCACCCGTAAAAGGCAGCGCGGCCCAGTTTTTTTGTCTTTTTAATGGAGACAGGCTTGTTTCGAGATTATTTAAATCTATTGAATAAATTCTTCCATTAACCGCTCCATCTAATAATCCGTGACCAGTACTCATATATATACCTCGAAGATGACCACTTTCTCTATCCCAGTGACCGACATAACCTTCAATAGACGCCCTACGCACTTTATCTATGACATCTGAAGCTTCATCTCCAGAATAAGCTTTTCTAATTGAACCCGGTTTAATTGTTTTTTCAAGAATATCATGCCCTTTTGCTGCGGCACCTTTACTCAGCGCTTTCAGAGTAGGTCCACCTGCCGCACGAAAACTAACAGCAAAATTACCCTTTATGGATGCTTTTTCAATCGCTGCCATATGTCCTTCCCAAATAAATTCTCTCTTAACTTGCTGGCGAATATCAGAGTCGCTTAACATATTTATAACTCCTTTGAATAGTTGAAAATCAGAATAATTAAAACAAGGTGAATATTAATTTATTTAAATATCCACCATGCCACATAATATATTTATATGTAAAAAAACTCTAAATCAAACTAACTCACACATCAAAAATAAATATTAATTTTATGACAAATCAGAAACTGTAAACACAAAACTACAAGCTCACTTCTGTAATTTAATTAAATATTATTTAACAAACAGCAGGATAACTTGTTTTATAAGATTTTATTAAAAAAACCAAACCGCCTTGCCATCTTTCTATATGTGGTATATTTTTATTTTAAATACTAAAACATAAATCATGGCTGTGATTAGATAATATCAAATAGATATAGTCACTATAATCTAGCCAGAATCTCTCGTACCTATATCACAAAGGGGATATTATGCATGTCGGTATTATTGGGGCCGGAATTGGTGGCGCATGTTTAGCACATGGATTACGTAAAAATGGAATTAAAGTGACGATCTATGAACGGAACCCTGCTTTGTCATCCGAACTTCCCGGTTATGGAATTCATATTAATACATTCGGTAAGCAAGCACTGCAAGAATGCCTCCCGGATGCAAACTGGCTAACCTTTAAGGAGGCATCAAGATATATTGGCGGACAATCACGATTTTATAATGAACGTATGCGTCTTCTCGCCGTTCAGGGCGGTCTTATGAACGGGCAGATAATTTCCGAGCAACGTTTGTCAATCAGCAGAACTGAGCTGAAAGAAATACTAAACAAGGGGCTTTCAAACATAATTCAATGGAATAAAACATTCGTTCATTATGAACATATTGAAAACGGTGGTATTAACATTTTCTTTGCCGATGGCAGTCACGAAAATGTCGATATCCTTGTCGGTGCAGACGGTAGCAACTCAAAAGTCCGTAAACAGTACCTTCCTTTTATCGAAAGATTTAATGTCGGTGTTAGTATAATCATTGGCCGTTCGCGTCTTACCCCGGTTCTCACAGCCTTGCTACCCCAAAATTTCCTGGATGGCACGCCTAACAGTATCGTACCTAAAAGTCCTGACTGGTTGTTTATTTCTATGTGGCGCGCCCCGGTTGATATCCATGTAGAAGCCGCTTTAGCAGAAATCGATAACTTTATAGTATGGGTTTATGTAGCAGCAACAGATAGTCTTCCTGACAATATCACCGATTTTTCCGCAGAAGCCCTCTGTAATCTGGTCCGAGCCCGTATGACTTCATGGGACCCAAACCTACATACACTGATTAAACAAAGCGACATGGAAAACATATCTCCGCTACATTTACGTAGCATGCCCCATCTTCCACCCTGGAAATCGAGTGCTGTCACATTACTTGGGGATGCTATTCATAACATGACGCCAATGACAGGCTCAGGAGCGAACACAGCGCTGCGAGACGCTCTTTTACTCACACAGAAGCTTGCTAGCGTAGCATCGGGCCACGAAGAGTTAGTCAAGGCAATTTCAGATTACGAACAACAAATGCGCGCATATGCTAATGAGATCGTTGGAATTTCACTGCGCAGCGCTCAGAATGCTGTAGAACATTTCTCAATACCATCATTAAAACAACGGCATTTGAACATAAAAAGAAAAAATATATCTCAAGGTTATCAACTCCGGCGTTAATATTCTGAACGAATTGTCATACCTGAACTCATTCCATTATTCTAGATATATTGTTACAGCAGTAAAGATAAAAAGGAGCTGCCACCAGTACATATTATACTGGTGGCTTGGTTTAATTAATTATGCAATCTTTACCCAAGGATAAGTATCAGATGTTCCGCCACCATCCGGTACAGTGCCTCTATTCCACCATTTAGCTTCCCAGTTTTGATTATTCCAATTCACTCTATCACCGGCCTGATACACCTTATTTGCATCCCAGACGGGGTAATCACCCCCTTTCTCTGGCTTAACGGGATCAACCGGTTCAACATTAATACCCTTGAAATAAAATGGCGCCATCTCTATTTTTTGCGTGATTAACTCACAACCAAGACCTTCTCTGGCCGCATTGACTAATAAACCTCGGTCTTGATCTGCGGTCCAAGTAAATATTCCCCCCAGATTCTTTTCTAATGCATATTGCGCTTTAGCTTTAACAGAACGAGGAGTATCAAAAGAAATAAACAACTTGCTATCCTTATTATAGAGATAATCAGCATCTGCTATTTCATCGGTATACAAGTCAAAATTATTTCTCCCCCTCTTTTCTTCTAAATCCAGATAATTATATATCGCGTCATACCATTCTGTTGTCCCTGATTCAAATGAGCCGGTTGTTGTAATCTTCGGATCTTTTTTCGGGACATAACCGGGATCATAACTGCCAGATAATGGAGAATAACTATCAATAACCGTATTTCTGCCATTGCGTGAATAGCCGGTGTAACCAATATTGATTGCAGATGCAGGCACACCAAGACTCAATAAATATTCAACCGCTTTCTCTACACTATTATCACCGCCAGGATAATTACGGAGATTCGTGTGATGTAACAACCTTTCAGCCCACGGAGTACCAAAGAAATCATAGGTCATAACGTTAATACCATATAGCCCAACTTGCAATAATTCAGGTATTTTTGATTTTTCCATTTTCTCTGGTACCGCCGAACAAGCGATACTGATTTTTATATCTGAACGCCCTGCTTCTTTAAACGCAGCAGTTAAATCTCTAATTAAACTAACGTAATAATCACCATCGTCTGGCGCATACATGTTACCTTCATTTCCAGCAACGCCGGGATACTCCCAATCAATATCAATTTCGGTAAACATAGGGAAACGCTGAAATATATCAACCAAACTCGAACAGAAATAGGATTTTAGTGTTTCGTCTCTGACCATATTATAAAAGCCATTACTCATGGTCCAACCACCAACACTAAACGACATAATAAGGTCATGGCCTTGAGCTTTTGCAGCTTGCTGAACTTTAGCCAATCCACCTAATACGCCCATACTTTTAGATTGATCAAAATCCCTTGGCATTTGGATATCTTGCCAACCAGAATAAGTACAATTCTGATAAGATTGGCAATCTCCCCAAGCATCTGTGAATGTCACTTCTCCATTATTAGTGCGGGCAAAAAATGGCGCTTGCTCTTTAATTTGCTGCTTTTTTTCACCCTCATCACCTAATATTCCACAGAAACCAATAACTAATTTATCATAAGCAAAAGGATTATCTAAAAGGTGCTGTAAATCTATTCCTCTACCTCGACGAATAGGATCTTGATTTCCTTGTAATCTACCGTCATATTGCGACCAATCTGTATAATAGCCAAAAACTTTAGGTTTATTTCGTGTGTCATATTTATTATAGACGGGTAATAAAGTTCTTCCCGATGTGTAACTGAAATTTATTGTTTCAGTTGATGGATTGAAATTATCTATCTTATAAGATTGTTCACTGAGAGAATCTGTCTGGATTATTTTTGACATAAATCACCTCGACTAGATATCAATTTATTTTTCGATGAACACTCCAATTGCTTTACTTGCGTGGTAACATAATTACATTCTAGCTTGTATTCTTAGGAAAACAAATAATTGCTATTTGTTTGATTGTTAATGGTCAACTCAAATTTATGTCAACGAAACTTACATTACCGACCATTTATTATCAGATAGTAAAAACAAATAATTGCAAATTGTAAATATATTAACCGTCATTATTACAATTATCCACCTAAATTAAATTTGTAAATTAATTTTTACGAACCATTTATTTTAATTTTATTTTCAATTGACTATTCCTTATATTTTATATCTATACTAATTTGTATCCTTAGGAGTGTTCGTTTCTTTGAAATATTATTACCATACTTATATATGGAGATTAAAATGAAAGCTAAAGATGTTCAGTCAACCATTATTATTAATAAAAATGGCCTTATCTCTTTGGAAGATATCTACGACATTGCGATAAAACAAAAAAAAGTAGAGATATCAACGGAGATCACTGAACTTTTGACGTATGGTCGTGAAAAATTGGAGGAAAAATTAAATTCAGGAGAGGTTATATATGGAATCAATACCGGATTTGGGGGGAATGCCAATTTAGTTGTACCATTTGAAAAGATTTCAGAGCATCAGCAAAATCTGTTAACTTTTCTTTCTGCTGGTACTGGGGACTATATGTCCAAACCTTGTATTAAAGCGTCACAATTTACTATGTTACTTTCTGTTTGCAAAGGTTGGTCTGCAACCAGACCAATTGTCGCTCAGGCAATTGTTGATCATATTAATCATGATATTGTTCCTCTGGTTCCTCGCTATGGCTCGGTGGGGGCAAGCGGTGATTTAATTCCTTTATCTTATATCGCACGCGCATTATGTGGTATCGGAAAAGTTTATTACATGGGGGCAGAAATTGATGCTGCTGAAGCAATTAAACGTGCAGGATTGACGCCGCTATCGTTACAAGCAAAAGAAGGTCTAGCTCTGATTAACGGCACACGGGTAATGTCAGGTATCAGTGCAATTACCGTCATTAAACTAGAGAAACTATTTAAAGCCTCAATCTCTGCTATTGCCCTTGCTGTTGAAGCATTACTTGCATCTCATGAACATTATGATGCCCGGATTCAGCAAGTAAAAAATCATCCTGGGCAAAAAGCGGTGGCAAGTGCATTGCGTAATTTATTAGCAGGCTCAACTCAGGTTAATTTATTAACTGGAATTAAAGAACAAGCTAATAAAGCTTGTCGCCATCAAGAAGTTACCCAGCTAAATGATACCTTACAGGAAGTTTATTCAATTCGTTGTGCGCCACAGATATTAGGTATAGTGCCGGAATCTTTAGCTACCGCACGGAAAATATTGGAACGGGAAGTTATCTCAGCTAATGATAATCCATTGATAGATCCAGAAAATGGCGATGTTCTACACGGTGGGAATTTTATGGGGCAATATGTTGCCCGGACAATGGATGCATTAAAACTGGATATTGCTTTAATCGCCAATCATCTTCATGCCATTGTGGCACTGATGATGGATAACCGTTTCTCACGTGGATTACCTAATTCACTGAGTCCGACACCCGGCATGTATCAAGGTTTTAAAGGCGTCCAACTTTCTCAAACCGCTTTAGTTGCTGCAATTCGCCATGATTGTGCTGCATCAGGTATTCATACCCTCGCCACAGAACAATACAATCAAGATATTGTCAGTTTAGGTCTGCATGCCGCTCAAGATGTGTTAGAAATGGAGCAGAAATTACGCCATATTGTTTCAATGACAATTCTGGTCGTTTGTCAGGCCACTCATCTGCGCGGCAATATTAGCGAAATTGCGCCTGAAACCGCTAAATTTTACCATGCAGTACGAGAAATCAGTCCTCCTTTGATTACTGATCGTGCATTAGATGAAGATATAATTCGCATTGCGGATGCAATCATTAATGATCAACTTCCTCTGCCAGAAATCATCCTGGAAGAATAAAAAGAAAATCGAAGAAAATCACTGAAAGCTTTTCAGCCATCTCTTGACTAAAAATACAGAACCCCATTTATACCCAATAGATTTCAAGATGCATCGCGACGGCAAAGGAGCGAATCCCCGGGAGCATAGCAAACTATGTGACCGGGGTGAGTGAGTGCAGCCAACAAAGAGGCAACTTGAAAGATAACGGGTATACTGATGGTAGAAACAGTACGAGTAAACAAGGGGTTTTGTATGGTCGTTTTTGTGACAGGAGCAACTTCAGGTTTTGGTGAATCCATTGCCAGAAGATTCATTCAAAACGGTTCTAAAGTTATTGCAACTGGACGACGTAAAGAACGGTTAGAAAAATTAAAAGCTGAACTAGGTGATAACTTTTACTTTGTTCAACTTGATGTCACTGATCGGGCAGCTATCAACCAGGTTATAGAACAATTACCAGAATCACTCCGCCATATCGATATTTTAGTCAATAATGCAGGTTTGGCGCTTGGATTAGAACCTGCTCATCTGGCTAACCTGGATGACTGGGAAATAATGATTGATACCAATGTCAAAGGACTTGTCAATATGACCCGTGCTCTGCTGCCTGGAATGGTAGCAAGAAATCATGGGCATATTATTAATATCGGTTCTACCGCTGCAAGTTGGCCATATTTGGGTGGGAATGTTTATGGCGCAACTAAAGCCTTCGTCAAACAATTTAGTTTAAGCTTACGAGCAGATTTGCAGGGAAAAAATATCCGCGTTACTGATATAGAACCCGGTTTAGTTAGTGGAACTGAATTTTCTTTAGTCCGTTTTAAAGGTGACAACGACAAAGTGAATAAAACCTACGATGGCACCCAAGCATTAACCGCTGAAGATGTCACTGAAGCTGTTTTTTGGGTGGCCAATTTACCTGCTCATGTCAACATTAATACATTAGAAATGATGCCAGTTTGCCAATCATTTGCCGGACTCAGTGTGCACAGAAGTGAATAATTGCATTCTTCTTGATAATTTGTTGAACATCTTGATGCTATCTTATAATTTATCTATCTGATAATTTCTTATTGTTCCATCTATACCCTATGGATTTCAAGATGCATCGCGACGGCAAAGGAACGAATCCCCGGGAGCATAGATAAAACTATGTAACCGGGGGGAGTGAGTGCAGCCAACAAAGAAGCAACTTGAAAGATAACGGGTATAAATTTGGCTCCATCTCATTCAAGAGGATAAAAGATGAATATTCGTAATTCTTTGATAAAAGCTATGCCAGTTATCGCTCTGGCAATACCATTGTTATGGCAAACGCCGGCATTGGCGGCAACTTGTACTAGCGGAAGTACCTGTGTCACAGTGCATGGCAGCGGAGATAGTGTGCTCGATAAAGAAGCTGCTCGTCAAAGCAAAGAACAATGGGATGAAACCAAAAATCTTCGCACTAAGGTTAATAAACGTGCCGAGAAAGAGTTCGACAAGTTCGATAAAGCCATTGATGCTCGTGAGGCATGTCTGAAAAGTACCAATATCAATGCTTATTGGGAACCCAATACCGAACGTTGTTTAGACAGCAATACAGGTATGCCTATCAGGCCGTAATATAGAGGTGATGATAATGAAGATGAAAAAAGCGCTTTTATGCAGTGCATTGTTCTTTACCCTATCCCCATTCGCACTTGCTGCACAAGCTTCGTGCGAAAGCGTGAAAGAGCAAATTACGCAGAAAATTATCAATAATGGTGTGCCGGAATCTGGCTTTAAATTGGAAATTGTTGCTAATGACCATGTTGAACAAGCCGGAAGTAAAATCGTTGGGCATTGTGAAAATAATGCCAAAAAGATTGTGTATACCCGGCAAGGAAACCAATCTCAACCTCATCCAACCTCCAAATAGACCCACATCATCTTTCTGAAGGAAAATACTACAGTTTGGAGAAAATATTACGCCAATATTTTACCATTGATGAGTAAAGGTCGAGGCTATGCGCTTCGGCCCTTTTCCATATTATCTCTCTGTGAACAGCGCGTTAGTGGTGTTTTCCGTAGCAAGTTACACCTAAACGATACCTCCAATATCACCTCCAATATAGTTTCATATATAAACCATTAGTTTTTTTAAAACTGACAATTCAGATCATCAACTCTAATATTATCACGCTTTAAAATATAAATATTTGCCGAATAATTATGGTGAGTTAAATATCTTATTTACTCAAGAAATCATATTGAAATTTTAAAATAGGAAACCGTTATGAGCGATCTTATCGCTAAGAAAATTCTCTCTATCATGGTGTTTTTCACAGCACTAACTATATCAGGATGTAACGCTATCGCAGGAAATCAAACAGAAACCGATAATTTTAGTAGTAATAGCAACGAGCAATATGTAAAAATTTATTTGCATAATAATACATCACATTTATTAGCGGCTGAAAAAACAGACTTACTTTGGGGAAGTTGGATTGAAAACCCATCGTCATCAATATCCGCATATAGTCGCGATTCATTCGCTTCAAAAGGTAAGATTTTTAGTGGCACTGAGGGCGAAGTTATTTATCGTTTACCCAACGGTGAAGGTAAGTTAAATGTTCACTGGAGTCTTTCATATTGGGGAACTCAGAACCACAATATCTATCTTTCCGAAGCATCGACTAATTATAAACTTGAGAAAACCGTTAAAAGTTCCTCTTCTTACGGCATCAAGATTGACATTTATCTCACTGAAAAAAATATAGATAGCAATTATAAAATTGCCGTGATGTCAGATCCTCAACCGTGGCGTTTAGATCCTGAAATAGGCGATCCCAATGCTGACAAAAAACCGTGGGAAGAACTGAATAGAAAGGTAGCAAGCAGTATCAATAATATTTATGAAAGCAATCATCTTGCTTTTGGCATCGTTAATGGCGATCTTACCGAGTTTGGACGTGCTAGCACCAGAAGAAGCCTTGATGAGATATATACATCAAAAATCAAATTCCCGCTATTTATGGGATTAGGAAATCATGACTATGCCAATAATGTTAATGATTGTACTTATCCTGAGGGCCTTGATTTCAGTCGTAATGCCTGTGCCAGATCCGCAGTATTTGATATGGCAGAGAGAATAAGTGCTTATAGTAAAGAATTAAATAATTTCTCCTATGACTATGACAATGAAGCATGGAAAGGAAGTCTGTCTTATTCATGGGATTTTGGTGATATTCATTACGTTCAATTACAAAATTATCCTACCTATAGCGTCAATCTGGATCACTATATCAGCCCAACCGTTTACATTACAAAATCCCTTGATTGGTTGGAAAGCGATCTTAAATCTGCCCAAACCAGAGGAAAGGCCGTAGTTTTAAATTTCCATGATGGGTATGACCATTTTATTAATAACAGCAGTTATGCTGAAAAAGAAAAATTTAAGTCACTGATTAAAAAATACAACGTTATGGCGGTTTTCGTTGGGCATTCACATTTTCTTAAAGAATACAACGCCTCGGTATTTGGAAATGCAAGAGTCTACGATAGCGGAGCACTATTTAAAGGTGATTTCTTTATCATTAATATTAACAAAAAATGCATGCAAATATCTGCATATAATGGAATAGATGGTACACCCAAGTTTGTTAAAAAAATGACGAGTGTTTGTGGTAAATAGAGATCAAACCAATTTATATCGTACTCAGATTTTAGCTTGATGATAAACCTCACTTTTTCACAAGTGAGGTTTTCTTATTGATCGTTCACAAATCGCAATCACGATATTTATATATACCCTTTTAGGTATATACCCAAAAAACTTCAAGATGCAGTTTTTAGCACCTGAAAATGGTCGTTAATTCTAGACATCAGCGAGTCCGCTATATCAGGTAGCGTTGTGGTGAAAAATTTGAATACTTTGTCTCGAAATTCATGTTTATCAGCGAAATAACGGTTATTTCGAACAGGCTCATTCATAACCTTCCATAATCGTTCTATCGGGTTTAAATTTGGGCTATATGGAGGAAGGTAATGTCACTCAATGTTGCTAACATAAGCCTACTCCTCCACAAGACGAGCTTTGTTGTCACCCGCACCATCCACAATAAGATGAATTTTTTAATATTTTCCATTTATTAACCATCCTGAATTCGATGATAGGAATATTTTTGATATTACGCCACAAATATCACCCGCTAAAACACCATTATCTCAAGAGGAGATACAAGCTCGTATTGCTGCCGGCAATAAAAGAAGAAATAAAAAAAGCAAATAATCTTATTATTAGGGAGTAGCATAGGATGTTCCCCTGATAACATTGCTGATAAAAGATCACAGGAAACAATGTACTTGATTAGAAAACCGAACTCTTTAATAAATTTACCCGCTCTTAATTAATAAAACCGACAAAGAAAAAAATAACTTGCATAAAATAACTTATTTTGGTAGCTATAATTGAGAATACTAATGTCAACAATGAGGGCAAACTGAATGACTAAATTCATCCTTACGCTGTCTATTATCCTTGGTCTTACAGGGTGTGTTTCGCAGAAACAACCACTTTCTCTTGATTACATCGCAGGTAATGAAACATTTCATTTATCCAAATCTTGTATAGAACAAGCTCTTCCTGTAGGAGAAGTCGGTGATGATTTAGCTGTGAATGCCAATAACATTTTTATTAAGGTTAAAAAAGGACTGAATTGTAGTGACCGGTTCAAACTTTTTTTAGCAAGAAACTTAGGGAAAGAGTTGTTTATTTACTTTGACGGTAAGCCAGTCATAAAAACCAGACTTGTTTCTATGATTCATCCAGAAGAAGGCTTCCATCAAGCAATAGAATCGAAATCATTGTCAGATGGAATTCTTAGATCCTTGAATTAATGAAAAGCCTATGGTTGCTACTCTTGTGTTTCATTTATCCATCAAAAAAAGCAAACCATAGGCTCAACTTTAAGCGTTATAAATGATCCTAATGACTTGACCTATAGAGTAACTTTTAAACCTAATACGATCCGTACCAGCACCATTATTATCCGTAATTTGATGTGATCCAGGTCCCGTTGTACTTATTCGTTTCACTCCAGTCGATACGGGATATTCAATTTCAACACCAAAAGCTGATGGGGCCGATGAGTCGGTATCAAAACTTATGGTATATACTGAAATTCCTGAATGCATCCGAAGATCAACCCACGGTCCCCATGTTAATGGCGGTGCCCAACCTTGCCTTATCGTCATAACAGCCTCCTTCCCAATCAGACCATAATTACGAATGGTATTTATAAGATAGACTGTCACAGCATATATGCACATTTTTTTATGTATTTTTTCAGTATATATCACATCCTTGTGTGATTTATATAAGTGAATTCAAAAATTATCGCTTTTATCAGAAAAAAACCAAGATCATGGTTTATAAAAAACACAAAATAATTAGACAGAAAATTAACTAAATTCTAATTAATATAAAATTATAACTCATTATAGTAATATTTTATGTAGATTAATGAGTTATTAAATGATATATATCCAAAATGGAGGAAGGTAATGATCTCCATTTCGGATAAAATCAAGCATCTTCAATGATTACGGGTATATTTATGTATATTGGCTCTCTATACCAACTTCACTCTCACTTCCCCCAACTTGTTTAAATATAGTGGCGACGTTCAAGTAGCAGGATAAATCTTTCTCTTCGGGACGTAAAATATAAGGAATTTCACCTAATTGCGGCGCATTAATATGACGGCGTAACCTATCCATCACTTTGGTATAGTGCGATAAACCAGGATTAATTCTGTTAGCTATCCACCCTACTAATTGCAATCCATCATTTATTATTGCCTGCGCAGTTAAAATTGAGTGATTTACACAGCCAGGCTGAATACCGACAACTAAAATGACTGGGATTTTTTCCCTAATCACCCAATCAAAATAAAAAGTTTCATCATCCAGTAATACACGCCAACCACCGTTACCTTCAATAATAACGCGATCTGCTTTATTACTAAGATTATTCAATCCTTGTTTCATCTGTTCGAAATCAACCTGATTCCCTTCACAATACCTGCTTTTCCAGATAACTGGGTTAATTTCTTCATATTTAAGCGGAACGGGAGAAGATTTTTGTAGAATAATGCCATCTCGATTACGCATACCCTCTTCCGTTTCATACCCTTCTGTGGCTATAGGTTTATACCCTACTGCCGTTGCTCCGTCACGATTAAAAAATTGTAATAATGCACGGGTAACAACTGTTTTACCTATGTTGGTATCTGTCCCCGTAACAAATAGGCGCGTTAACATAAATTTTGTTTTCCATAATGACAGATAGAATCCGATTAATGAGCGCTTAAGTCTAGAGGATGCAACTATAAGGGAGATTGCGTTAGCTCAATGTTTTGTTTAATTGCTACATCAATTTAGCCAAAAAACGATATGTAATTAATATTACAACCAGATAACCGCTATCAAGCATATTATCCTTTCATTAAATTGATTAATAATGAACCATCATATAAAGCTTTTTTAACTGATGCTACCGAAGATAATGTGCCTGAATTATTAAATTTTGTCGCAACTAACTCAATCTGTTTGCTATAAGCAGGCAAAGCGTGTCGTTGAATACATTCATTAATCATCGGATAAAAAATTTGCTGTGAAGCATTAAGGGGAGAACCTATCAAAATTTTTTCTGGGTTAAATAAATTAACCATAATTGCGATAATATGACCAATTTTCACCCCGATATCACGAATAATATCTATTGCTAAAGTATCGCCATTATTAACCGCCTGACAGAATGATTCAATAGTCAGTGGTTCGCTGTTCAGTAAAGAATCCGGTACCATTGTCAACTGCCGTTTTACTCTGGATAAAATATGGCTGATACCGACAACCGTTTCCAAACACCCAACATTCCCACAATAGCAGCGTTTACCATCAGGTTCAGCCTGAATATGCCCTATTTCCATGACACCACGGTTGCCAGCATGTAATGTTTGCCCCGCAATAATCACGCCAACGCCAACATGTTCATCAATGACCATTTGGATAATATTCTGACAATTTTTTGCCGCCCCATATAATGATTCAGCTATCGTCCAGGCGGTTATTTCATGTTGAAGAAACACCGGTAATCCAGTACGACGATGTAGATATTCTCCTATTGGCAATTCCTGAACCTGGTAATAAGGGAAACTGTGGATTAAACCCCTGATCGGATCAACAATGGCATTTATCGTTATGCTAATTGCCGTCAAACGCTCAAGACGAGATTGATAACGGCCGAAAAATGCATCAATCTCGTCAATAATACACTCTAAAAAGGATTTTTTCTTGTTGATCGGTAATGGCAATCTATCTTCAACAATTAACTTACTACTTAAATCACGCAGTCCCAATATTAAACTTCCCAAGTTAATACTGACACACAGGAAATGCCAACCTTCTGAATCAAGCTTCAATCCAGTCGCCGGACGCCCTCTGAATCCCAAATCCAGAAATTCCGTTTCCATAACTAAGTGCGCATCAATCAATTCACGGACAATTTTAGTAATACTGGCTGGAGCAAGTTGAGCTTTTTTGGATAGCTCAATCCGGGAAATTGGACCATATTGATCAATTAACCGATAAACAGTACCAATATTAATCTGTTTTATCTGATCAACATGCCCCGGCTGTCCATCCATTATTTACCCTTTTACGCGCTCATTAATTCACGTTTCAAAATAATTGTTGGCTGATTATGTCGAGGTTTTAGGCAAAACGTATGATTCTTTCAGTAAATATGTGATATTCAGCACGAAATTTAGCTAATTTCTACTCATTTTTTCCATTTAGAATATTAGATATGAGTAGGTTTATCAGTCTGTCTGCTGCGGCCGATATTGGCCGGTTTTTGTGATTGACCAACCAAACCTCAGAGCAAGAATGATTATCAGCCAATGGAATATACTGGACGCCATCCACTTTCATTCGAGTAAAAGATTCCGTCACAACGCTGACGCCTAACCCCGCAGAAACCAACCCAAGAATGGTCATTGCTTCGCCTGCTTCCTGTGAAATCATCGGCGTCACACCTGCTTGAGCAAGTAATGTGATAATTTCATCATATAAAGCAGTCCCGACATCGCGCTCAAAAAATACCATCGGATAACCCGCCAACATTTCGAGCTTTATTCCCTGCGGAGCATATTCCAGCAAAGGATGTCCATCATAAACAGCCAGCATAAAAGGTTCTCGAAATAATAGCCGATACTCAAGGTTATCGGGTAATGGGGTATTACGCATAATGCCAACATCGATCCGTCCAGTCAGTAATGGCGCAATCTGCTGTTTAGTATTCATCTGATGCATATGAATAGCGACTTCCGGGTAACGTTCCCGAAATTGCCGTAAACTCAGAGTGACTTTATGCATAAAGGGGGTCGTAGAGGTAAAACCGATAGATATTTCACCTAATTCTCCTTTTTGCATTCTTGCGGCCTTTGTTGCCGCAGCATCAACCTGAGCCAGGATCTGATAAGCTTCTTTTAGAAACATGTTACCTGCCGGAGTTAAACTCACATTCCGGTTATTACGTTCTAATAACTGTGCATTGATATTATTTTCAAGTGATTGAATTTGTTGGCTTAACGGAGGCTGTGAAATATTAAGCCGTTCCGCTGCACGACCAAAATGTAACTCCTCTGCCACTGCAATAAAGTAGCGTAAATGCCGTAACTCGATAGCCATAATCACCTTTAAGATCTAATACATATCATTATTAATGATTAATATATTAGACAAAATATTTTGCAATTCATATGCTTGATCTTCATAAAAATATAAACTAACTAATGAGTTAAGTAAGGAAATGATGTGAGCGCCAGCCCTAGTAGTAATAGTAGTATCAGTGAAAACCCAACTCTTGATAATCATCTTGTTCAAAATAAAAAAAGTTATATTCAGAAAAACGATCCTCTGTACATTAGAGTGACGTTGTCACTCTTTATCGTCGGATTAGCGACATTTGCCCTGCTCTATTTTGTGCAACCGATTCTACCTATGTTGTCGGAAGATTTTGGTGTTTCTCCCGCGACCAGTAGCTTATCTTTATCCCTTTCAACCGGCATGTTGGCGTTGGGTTTACTAATAACCGGCCCTCTGTCTGATGCCATTGGTCGTAAAAATGTGATGGTAACCGCGCTAACAACGGCGGCCCTTTTCACTTTACTCAGTGCATTTATAACCAGTTGGCATGGAATTCTAGTTGTACGCGCTCTGGTTGGTTTGTCTCTCAGTGGCGTAGCCGCCGTTGCAATGACTTATCTTAGTGAAGAAATCCACCCTAATTTTGTTGCTTTATCAATGGGACTTTATGTTAGTGGTAATTCTATTGGCGGCATGAGTGGACGATTAATATCAGGTGTTATCACTGACTATTTCTCATGGCGGGTTTCTGTCATCGTATTAGGTTTATTGGCATTAATTGCGGCAATGATGTTTTGGCGTATGTTACCTGAATCGCACCGTTTTCGGCCAAGCTCTCTCAAACCTAAATCTTTATTAATCAATCTAAGATTACATTTTCGTGATAAAGGATTGCCATTACTGTTTTTTGAAGCCTTTTTACTCATGGGCGGCTTTATTACTCTATTTAATTACATAAGTTATCGTTTACTGGATTCACCCTATCATTTTAATCAGTCAATTGTCGGTATGTTGTCTATTGTTTATTTAGCAGGGACATACGGAGCCTCCAAAGTAGGCACATTAACCCATCAATACGGGCTTGGAAAAGTGCTGATCGCGACAATAAGTATGATGCTAATCGGTACGCTTATTACCTTATTCTCATCTGTGGTGACGATTATCATTGGGATGATAGTCCTCACTTTCGGTTTCTTTGCTGCACATGCTGTTGCCAGCAGTTGGGTTGGACGTCGTGCTCGCCGGGCCAAAGCACAAGCCTCTTCTCTTTATCTGTTTTGTTATTATTTAGGCTCAAGTGTGGCAGGTACTCTCGGTGGTATATTTTGGCTCCAATTAGGTTGGCATGGTGTTGTTTTATTTATTGCCATTCTTATCTTTTTGGCTCTACTTTTAGGGTTTAAACTCGCCAAACTGCCAGAGGCAAGATAAATAGAAAGAGAGAATAAGGCAGGCTGCACTCACTCACCCCGGCCACATAGTTCGCTATGCTCCCGGGGATTCGCTCCCTTGTCGTCGCGACGCATCTTGAAATCCATAGGATAAAGCCATTCACTAATTAATAATGACTTGATAATCTGTAGAAATTAAATTTGCTAAAAAGTTTGAACTTACTTTATTTTTGACAAAAAAAGAGAGATTTGGAAAGATAGAATCTTTACCACTATAACTTAATTCACCCTCTTTTATAATATAACAACAGGGTTCAATTAAATTTATGCTGTACTCTCCAGCGCCTGTATCATCGGAATATATACCAAAATTATCAAAACCATTCTCAACGTATTCCCCGTTATTGAAAAACCAATCTTGAGTTGGCTTCTCTCTGGACATTTCTGCCGTAAAATTTCGTGGAGTGAAAAACTGAGCTTTAAACGTGAATGCAAGATAAAGATTTGAAATATTTGGATAACAAAATAAATTGCGAAATTCTGAAATATTCCGGCCGCCCAACCATATAAATCCTGGAGTATAAATACGAAAATTCAAATTCTCCGCACTCCATTTCTCTATCTTTCTATCTAGTGCCAATGGGAATTTCATCACGATACCATTTGGAGCATATTTGTTTACATAGATATTAGTCATCATTGTGCCTCATCTTTTAATTAATTTACTTGGCTCAATAGCCCCAACCTTGTTTATTATCTCTTTTTTACAGTATAATGCCATAATCGGATTACCGCTAATATTCCACGGTTAAAATTACTTCACCATCATCACATTGTAAAAAAAACAATAAGAAAACCGTGAAATTTATTTAGGGCAGTTGCAAAACATTCACCTGACGAAAAATTATTATCAGCACCGATATCAACATTGAAATAATATACAGCAAGATTATTCCCATGTAGGAATAAACAGTTAATCGAGTAACGAGAATACACTGGATTAATATCCAGTTTACATGTAGCATCCAGATTGACTTTAATAAGGGCCAAACGGCCCTGTCATTATGCTGCTCTCACTATGTAATTAAATGCAATGTTGCGGGGGCGATTTTCATTGGCAGTCGGCACAGCACGAGATGCATCAAACGATAACACTGCAAGTCGATCACGTGCACCTGCTGTACTCATTGGCCGATTATCTGCTGCACTGTATTGACCGTATTCGCCTGAAGTTAAAAATGCTCCAGATGCACTGCCTGAAAACATTCTTCCTGACATGTTTGCTGTACGTCCTGTTATTGATGCTGTGATATTTCTAATAGCGTCACCCTGCCACGACAACACCCCACGCCCCACATCAACATCACGCCCATTATCCCATCCTCGGATAAACTCGCCTCTTAAATCGGGCAATCTACCATTAGGATAAGCCTTGGCTAACCCCGGAAATTTTGACTTATCAAAGACTGCTCCATTACATTGAAACCATCCAGCAGGAGGTGTAGTAGTTGGCCAGGGGATAGGAGTACCTACGGGGATATCATTAGCTTTACTACTATTAATATCTTCACGCAATGAATTTACTATTTCCTGAGCAAGCTTTTGTGTAACTGCCAATGTGTCGCTATTGCCAATCGCATTTGTAAGCTGAACAATGCCTTTTTGTGTTAATGAAGCATCTGGAACTTTTATTTTAGTTTTCTGTTCTAAAGCTCTATTTAATTGAGCGGTGAGTTTAGTTACATCACCATTATCCAAAACATCATCACCAGATTGTGTCGCAATAAAATCAGCTACGACGGATGATATCGTTGACGCCTGACGCAATACCTTATTTAGCAAATGAATGGGAACATCATTTGGTGGAAACCCAGTCAGTAAATCCTTACTTTCTTCATATAATCTTTGACTTACTACATTCGCATTACCATTAATAGAAAAAGCTTTAAAATCATTTCTCTGACTCATGTATCTTCTCTCTAAGTTAAATAATATTATTTTACAGACAACTCATGACAATTCAGTGTATTCCAAGATAATAATAATAAAACATTCTTATAGCTCAGAAGATTGATTTTTTATATAATTAAAGGAGTAAACAACCCAATATTTATCAACCAAAGACACCATGCTGAATCTATTTATGTTTTACATCTAAAATCATTCCACCATTTTATTTATTACTGAAATATTTTTATATTTCATACCTCTGAATGAGATTACAGGAAGATTATTTATTCCCATGTGGAAATAAGACGTATCGATCATAACAATGCTAAAGCTATCTTTACTACACGCAGAGCAAGAATTAAGAGTGAGCTGTGAATGTTTATTGAGCAGAACAAACACTTAATGATAGTTAGTGCGGTCTACCAAATATCAAGCTTCAATTATTCAGATATCAATCAAGTGAACAAACTGTGGCG
Organism: Photorhabdus aballayi; assembly: GCF_026153155.1. NCBI lineage: Bacteria > Pseudomonadati > Pseudomonadota > Gammaproteobacteria > Enterobacterales > Morganellaceae > Photorhabdus > Photorhabdus aballayi. The sequence continues at coordinate 37,738 of NZ_JAPFCD010000014.1, forward strand.
CTATTATTGTAGCACGATTATGAAAGGTTATTTGGCTATCGGCCGTAAAACAATTTCTGCCGGACAACTACCTGCTGGATGCTGAAGAATAAAAACAATCGCGTCAGTGACAGATGAAAGCGGGATAGTTCCTATATTATTTGGTAACACCGCGCCTAACACCTCAAGCTGACCCGGTGAAATTGCACATACTCGTACACCTTGTTGCCATAGTTCTTGCTGTAACGCTACAGTAAACCCAATGACGGCCCATTTCGATGCTGCATAGCAACTGGCCCCTGGCAAGCTGGCTTTTCCAGCCAAGGAGCTAATATTAATAATGGAGGGCTGCGTGCTTGATAATAGATGTGGCAAGGCGAGATATGTCATATGAATTAAAGCAGTGATATTAGTCGTAATAACTTGATCAATTTCTTCCGGTATTAAATCCATCAAATTGCCAAAATGGAAAGCACCGGCATTATTGATTAATACATCCAATCCACCCAACTTTGCACAAGTGAAATCTATCAACTGCTGGCGGAAATTATCATGACATATATCCCCAGAAAATGAGTATATTTCGCAGTTATCCTGATATTTTCGGGACAATTCTTTAAGTCGATTCTCACATCTTCCCGTTATCACCATTCGAGAACCATTGCATGCAAGCATTTCAGTGATTGCATGACCAAGCAAGCCACTGGCGCCGGTGAGTAATACACGTTTACCATGCAACATCTTCCCTCCCTAATAACGCAAAATAGCGGACCTCCATCCGGTGGTATTTATTCGCCAATTAGAAATCCGCTCAACCTTATATTGCTATCAAATAACTACAGAGTTATTTATCACTCGTTTTTTGATGATTCGGTACAAGAACGACAACCAAAACCAATCACCCTTCCCGCTTCACTACCAGATAAAGTGCGCGGTACTGCCCCAGCCAGACTCACCGGTTGGGAAAAAGTCGCTAACCGGAGAGAATTTTCCATTTGGCTTGTTTCAATCTTGCCCAGATTAGTGTTTTTCATATGATTTACCTCTTTTTTTATATTAGTGCGTCTGGTATGACGCGGTACTATCAACGCTCGCTAGGCCAGCGCTAACATACATTGCTGAGCTTGCACACGGACATAACTACTGGGATCATTCATGGCAAGGTGATAAACCTGATCACGATATTGTGTATCGGTAGCAAAACTCAGCATGGAAACAAAAGCGATAGAACGTAGCTCTTCACGGGTATGGCTGCTGGCAATTGTATGCAGTAGCTCTCTGCTACGTTCATTGCCCTCTTTCATCAAAACAGAAAACAAGGCTTTATGTGCGCGAAATCGTTCAAACCGCCCGTTTTTAATACGTGCAACCTGAAAGCCAGAATTATTTTCCCTATCCAGATCAAATTCATATTGGCGCTGTCCATTCCCTCTAGGTTGAATGATGATATTGATAGAGACGGATAAATTTGGTGGTGGAAATTGAATATGCATATCTTTACTGCGAAAGAAAAATATGACTTTGCCTGGAGATAACATCTTTTCACCAAAGTAATTCATAGCGACTTCTTCACCCTCAGCGCCATCAACGCTGCCATAGTCGTACTCATAAAGACGTGTCGTATAACCATCACCAAAAAAGTTAGTCGTCAAAAAATCGAAATTATGGTCATGAGGTTCTAACCAGGAAAATGGCGCAGGCGCGGACTGAGGTCCAAGTGGTAACCATAGAACCATGCGAATGGCAAATCTCCGTTCGCTGTATAGAATAAATGTCGGCGGCTGAACATCGTTTCCAGACTGGAATTGGTTGGGGAATACCAATTGGTTACAGATGATGTCCAATATTTCTTGCTTGTTAGCCGCAAAATCTACCAACCATTGACTGGCTATCTCTATCTCTTCCCGCTGGTAATGACCACAGGAAACGTTATCCACCATACTACTGGTCTTCAAAAGCTGAACCAATTCAGGCAATGCCAATGGCTTACCCGGTTTAGGCGTGAATTCAAGAGTCATGAATTTTCTCCTGCAAAGTTACCAATACTGCCTGAATCGCATTACGGACATAGTTGCTACTGTCATCCAACGCACTATCAATCAACGATTGTGAGGGTTGATGACGAAGAATAGCAGCCCATGCCATCGCTCTGGCTTCTTCCGATTGATGATTTTTAGCAATATGGATCAGCAGTTTTTGTGTACGTAGATTCCCCTGATATGCCATCAATGAGAAAATCGAACGCTGAGAAATTACCCGTTGCAAGTTATTGAATATAGGTTTGCCAACAATACGCCCTGCCGATTCCGATAATTCAAAAATCGTTTGTCGAACGGAAGGAATACTTTTAGGAATAATCAGATTCAAAGATGCTGACAACGAAACAGGTTCGTGCTGAATGTGCACATCCTTATTAGCGTAATAGTAAATAATATCCCCTTCTTCCAGAAACATATCCCCTGCATAGCTAAAAAGTGTTTCCCCACTGTCACTCTGCTCGATCTGAGAATAGTCAAAACCATATAGGGAGGTGCGGTATCCAGGGCCAAAGAAGCCAACGCTCATCAGGTCGAATGCATGATCATGGGCATAACGATAGGAAAAAGGGATACTTCGAGCCTGAAATCCCACAGGAATCCAGACCATCAGACGCAATGTAAAAATTGGGCAAGTGTACAAAACATAACTTTGTGATTGTCCATTATTGGTATATTGGAAAGTTTCAGGAGTCACTAAGGCGTTACTTATATGTTGCAATACTTCATGGCGATTAAGCGCCAGGGCCTTAAGATGGGTTGCCGTATTTAACATATCATCCTGGCTATAACAGGATGCTCTCAAACTTTCGAGCACGCCGGAATCAGTCAGATATTCAATTAAAGCCGTCAAAGTGATTTGAAAGCCAGGTTCGACTACCAATTTTATCGCCATGTTTAGTCCTCCCTTGCCGCGTCAAACCCACTGAGCCGTAAGCTATTTTTTGCTGTTTCTCGCATCATCGTATCGGTATCTTCACGAGCTATCTGGTGTAACAATTCCAGGCATGCAGCACTATCAATCTGTGCCAAGCTTTCAACTGCCTCCCAGCGAACAAAATTGGCATAATCGGACCTTGCGAGCTTCTCCAATACAGTACTTGCGCCATGATATTTCATCGCTCCTAAGAGCCGAACATATAGCTGAATACGTGACGCACTTAAATTAGTACAAATGGTTTCGACGGGTTGTAAACTTTTTCGATCGTAAATCCAACTGATCCACCCTTTAGCATCTGAATGTGCAATGAGTAAAAAAGATCCATTACGATTCTCATAACCGAAATCAAGAATATCCTCGTAAGCTTTAAAGCCATATAGCTGGTTTGGTTCGAAAGTGAAAACGCCTAATGAAGTCAATGCTTCTGGTTGTATAAATGGATCATTATGATTAATTTTGCATTTATAATAAGGAACTTGTATTGCCTCTTGTGTTGGATTGATAATAAAAGTATCAAATTCATTGACATATAGTCTTTCATTATTCGTTTTACCAATAAAGCGAACAAGTAAATTAAAATTTTTCTGCCGATGAATATAAATACTATCCTCAGAAAGAAGTTCATATTTATCAGTAATTTCTTTCTTTTCTAACAGATCATTCAATATATCGATAATGTTATCACGTGACAACTTACCCAAAACCTCACCAATCGACCAGAAATCTCCACCATTACCCGCCATCTTCTTGGTAATTATTTTCTCTAATTGGTCTAATTTGGTAATTTCTTCTACTGCCTGATCATCACAATGTAACTGTTTACTCTGATCAGCTTTGGGTAATCCCTGTTTTTCATATAGCGAGGTAAAATAACTATCACGTGAAGCACGTAACCAGTCTGATAGAGAAATATTTTTTTCTTCTGCTTCAGCGATAAGATTATCAATGCCTTTTTTAGCGATTGACTGGGCAATACCTTTATTAATGAGCATGTTTTCCAAACGGTCTTCTGTTTCTTTATTCACGACAATACCCATGCCAACTGAATATTGTGGCGTATTCCCAATATGATAATGATGTGACGGAAGAATAAATATATCACCGGCCTCTATTATCCAGTTATCGGCATAGGGCCGTAGTTTCTCCATATTAAACCGATACTTTATCCCGTCTATTTTTTCAAAAATATCCTTATCAAACAGAGACATTTCTTTGGCATTAGGCCCACAATGGAAATGCACTACCGAGCTATAAGGATCATCAAGATGAACACCAAATGGCGTATATCCATAGTTACCAATAAACAGACAGGTTCCTATGAAAGTATTTCTTTCCCCAAGAATTTTCCTCAGAGGAGCGAAAATAGAAGAAACTGCTTGAAAAATATAATCAGACCAACGTTCAGTATCATTGACAATCACACAGAACCGTTCACCCCCGGTGGCTCGTGATATCCAACTCTCAAATGTTTCGTCTTCATGAGGCTCAGTATAGAGAATAGGATCAATATGTTCCGCACTCAATCTCCCCTCTATATATACCCGAATTAAAGATTCCTGGGAAACCATCATTTCTTTTTTCAATATGCTAAATAGTGAAAATAAGACATCATCAGAAAACAACTCAGGATTAAAAGCTGCTTTTATTAACTTAGCTGACATAATCACAGGTTTATTAACTGGATCATAAACTTGTTCATCTTCTCTTATCTTATGCATCTGATAATGCTCACAAACCTCATTAAATTTTTTAACGTACTTAATATAAGCGTTCATATGTGATCCCGCCTTTTGATGATAGCGAAGAGAGATAGATAAAATAGGTAGGTAGATAAAAAAATAATAGGTGAGGATGATAAAATAGCAAGGGACAATTATATAAGGCGCTTATTAATGTGAATAGGTCAAGATGTACTTCGGAGAGCGTTAATTAAAACAGGAACTGGATAAAAAAACGAATTCAAGAATATGATCTATAAATAATTTATTTTAGTTTTATAATGAAATAATAATTTATTAAAAATAAAATCATAAAACAATTTCGCGTAGTAAGCGCAATAAAATTAAATAATCAAAGGCATTATATTGATATATAAATGCGAACAATATCACATATTTTACAATTAACTATTATCACCCTTGACATCATTTCACTCTATTTTTTATCTCAAAGAAACCAAAAGGCGACGCAGACGTCGCCCAATAGTTATTTTCTGTGAGGCTTAACAATCGAATTTTTATATTGTCAAACGGCCTCGTAACACATTACGAGTTTCAATGGACGATTGACTAAACAGAGTCCCGGTACTATTTCGAAACGCTTGATTCACTTCCACGGCTCGAATAGATGGGTGAACATTTACCGCTTCCGGTTCTAGTTGGGTGAAACGAGACAATGTATAAGCTTCACTTCCTTCCGAAGTACCTGCTGATGAATTAAGTTCCCAAGTATGATGATTCACTGCATAAGCTGTGCGCGCAAGCTCAATTATCCCTGAGGTTGTCGATACCGCACCAAAACCAAAGGATACCCATCCTAGAATATTAGCTGCCTTCGCATTACTGTCTGCAACCGCAGCAGCCGCTATCCCCGTAGAGAGCGACACCGCATTTGCGCCCAACGATATCGAAGATAATGCGATATCCCACCGTCTGCTGGAACGGCTGGCAACTTCACCAAATTCAAGAGGCACTGACCCGATAACACCCGCGCTGACTGCCTGAGAGCCACTCCGTGCCGATTTTACCAACGAAGAGGCGCTGATACCAAAACTCACAACACCTAATCCAAGACTAATCCAATTTAATATCCCAGATGTTTTCGGATCTTTTTCCGATAATGCTGCTGAGGCAATCCCTATCGAATCGGCAGCCAATCCAATAACGGTCGCAGTAACTGCAAACGCGCTGGTAGAAGCAATCGCCCCCAAAGCGCTCCCCGCAGCAATGAGACCCGCGCTAATTGCCGCTCCGGCCCCCAGCGACACAATCCCGACAATGATGCCAATTGCCCCTAGCACAATGCCTAATATCCCGCCAGCACTAAGATGACCGTTCAGATCAATCCGGTTTATGGGATCGCCTTGGCAATAGGTATAAGGGTTAACCCCTCCCTGACCAAAGGGACTCCAACTGTCGGGACTATGAAATCTCATGAGCACCGGATTGAAAACACGATATCCGTTACCTAAGAAGTACCATCCTGTTACCGGATCAACCTGAGCGCCATTCAAACCCGGTAATGAGGAAATTAAGCTTCTGAAACCATAAGGTGTGTAGGATAAAGCCATCAACTCGTTTTCGTTCTGACTGGCGATAACCGTACTGTTATGGTCAGTACCATATTGATAGTAGACAGACTGACCATTCTTGGTACTCTGATGACCAAGCCGTTGCTTATCGCTGTTCAACCAAGTAATGGTTTCATCACCCAATTGAACATTCGTCACTTTACCAGAAGCATAATGCTGCCGATTAACCGTACCATTCACCAAAACCTGTGCGGTTAATTTGTTCAATGCATCATACTGGTAGCTGCACACCAAATTACCCAACCGGTCTTTGACCTGTACCAAACGATTATTCTGATCGTAAATGAGCGTCTGCCCTTTTTCGTCGCGAATTAGATTACCGTTAGCATCATAACTTAACTCTATTTGCTGTTTGTCACTGGTAATACGAATAAGTTGAGTTGGATCAGTTTGACTAAAATGATAGTCCACCGTTTCCTTACCATCTCGATATGTATTATCAAGCCGTTTAATATTTCCCCATTGGTCATAATGGTAAATCTGCTGATTTAATACACGACCAGTATGATCAATCGGAGATTGTTCCCCTTCACATTGGTACTGGCTTAGGCGTTGATTACTATCATATTGATAACGTTCATTTTTCATAACCACGCCATCAACGGAAGTGGTACGTTGGCTGATTTGATTATTCTTTGTGTAGCTTAAAATAATGACTTGTATTGAGAAGTCACTAATTAGTGAGCGTTTTATTTCTCGATCAAAAACATCGTATTCAGTTTTTGTCACTAATTGGGATAATGATGTTGCATCTTTTGTCGTCGTTGTTATCAACCGTCCAACATTGTCATATTCAAATGTAGCGTATTGTGAACCTTGCTCTGTTTTAACTAATTTTCCTTGTCCGTCATAACTATAAACATGATCATGACCAAAACTATCTTTATGGCGCTGAATCAAGCCGGACATCGTATAACGGTAATCGCCTGACGAAACTGATTTATTTTCTCGTGAAAACGATTCGTGCTGTAATACACCCGATGGGAAATAACTGTAATTGCTCTGGGATACCCCCTCTGACGCAGATAATAATGCCCCCGTTTTCGGATGGTAACGAAAGTTTTGTTGGCTCGTCTCTGTGGTAAATTTAGACATCACACTGCCAAGAGAGTAAAGATAATCAATGTTTTGTTTATTGTGCGCAGGAGTGACAGACTGAATAGGTTTGTCACCTTGAGGTCCATATAAATATTCCGATTTACGTCCTCCCACTGTATCGCTGGTTACTCGCCCAAGGCCATCATAAACTAACGAACCCAATTGTGTTCCATTCACATTCAGCGCAGAAATTAATTCTTCATGGCTAAAGCTTGCATAAGCGGATTCTAATATTGTTCCGTCTGGCAAAGTTTTTTTCACTATACGATTAAACACATCATATCCAATTTGGGTAGCATGACCTTCTGCGTCTGTTTCAGTCACAGTACGACCAAATCCATCATAACGATAGGTACGAGTGCTATATACCGTACCATCAGGATGCACAGCTTTGATAGAAGCCGGTTGCTCAAAATTATTTTGCTGAATATTTAACATCCCCAACCCTTTGATCCCTTGAGTAATTGTCCTCGCAATAGGATCATGGATTTCCAGTTCTATCCGACCATCGCTGTATTCAGTACTATAACGATTTCCCCAACCATCATATTGATAGGTTTTCGTTGTAACTAAAGGAGTAGTCAGACGAGTCAAAGGATTAGCAGATAAATCCCATAACCAATCATTTGAAATTTCCTTGCTCAACTGCCCCAAAACATCATATTGTCTGGCAAGAACTTTTCGATATGTACCTTGATAAATCCCCGATGTTCCCCAAATACCATCATCATCTTGTTCTTCAATCGAACAAATACGTCCCATTCCATCGTAATGGGTTTTACGTCTGACACCTTGGGAATCAATTTCTATCATCACCGGCCAAAAATCATTTTCATCCCCGCCGGGATATTGATAAACATAACTACGTTTAATCTCTTTTGTCGTACCCGGGTCAATAATTTGACCTACAATTCGGCCCAAAAGATCATAAGACTGATCGGTAATCACGTGGTTTACATCAATTTTACGAAGTTGCCGATGGGTATAAATAGACGTCACATTTTTCGATTCCATATGCGCGCCATCAAACCCCGTCACCGTAGCATTTGTGGTTATCTCGCTTTCCGAATATTCATATTTAAATGTGGTGACCGTTTGTTGGTTATTTATCACTGACGTTATTTTTGCTAACGAACCATGAGATTTGTTTGTCGGTGAATTAACATAGTTAAAGGTTCTCACTATTTTACCGTCTATGGTTTCTGAGACTTTACTGACATACTCCTTAACATAAGCGCCGGTAAAAGTGGGCAATTTTTGATATGTGTAATGAGTCACTTTATTAGCTACACTTTGAGCAGCATCAGGCGATCCTTTTTGCGTAGCTGATTTTAAAAATCGGGAAAAACCCAATGGATCGGCAGGACAGTTATTACCTTCGCCGTTCACCGGATAATAAACGTATTCTTTCTGTATCCCACTGGTCTCAGTAATAAGTAGAGTATTTCCCCAATCATCGCTTTTAATATTAACACTCTCTTCTCGTGAAGTATTGGTTTGTATATCCGTATAACGAGTTAACACCCGAGATGGTTGTTGTAAATTTTCTGGTTGCTCTGAGAAACTTTTTGATGGATCTTCATTGTAAGTAATTTCTGTTGTAATTCTTTTATTGTCTTGTGTTTTTGCCTCTTTAGTCATTAAATGGAATTTATTAAATACTCTTTCTGTTACTGAAACCACATTTTGACCGTCTAAAATACGTTCAATGGATGAATAGGTATATTTACCTGTGACCAAATACAAATTATCCTGACTAGAATCAAAGCTTGTTCGGCCAGAAGAATAGCCCAAAAAATTATGCACTGAGCTATATTCATAGGATTTGCTGATCGCAGGTTGCCCATTACCCGGTTGAATAGTCAATGCAGCAGCATACGGAATAGATTCCGTGTCCGTCACTTTATGCCCATTTTCCTTATAACTCACTAGCTCAACATAACCGGTTGGGGTACGGAAGGAGCTGATAACCGGAAATATTCCTTTTAATGTCTGATAGGTCATCTTAAATCTGGCAGAATCAATAGGACCAGAAGCATCATAAGGTACAGTCACCGTAATAAGGTAATCGTTACGATAATCGAATGCTATTTTCGCAGAAATATTATTATCATCAGGGTATTCGACTGATGTACAATTATTGCCAGAGTAATTGAGTTTAAGGTAGGTTTTACCGGTCACACGGTATTTTATTTCAGACAATGCAAATCTTGAATTATAAATTAAATCAAATGCTTCGCCATCAGGAAATTCAAGTGCAACTGTTTTTGCAATGTCACTTGATCCAATTCGTTTAAGTATTTCTATAATGCCATTCTTGTTATAAACATAGAAAGTGTTACTATCGAGTTTATATACGCGCAAATCTTTTAATTTTTTATCTTTAAAGCTAAGATCATTATTATTATTAGGCGGCAATGGTTTACATTTAAACTGCTCCCCATTTGCTCGGCTAAATGTAAGTGTTTTTACATCTAATGTTGTTAATGAAAATCGCCAGCCAATACCAAACCCATTATTTAACGTTGTTAATGGCGAGAATGATAGATTAATAACCTGTTCAACATTACCAACATTATTTGGTCTTAACGTGATAATATTGATATTTGCGCTATATTGGCCTGTTCTGGGATCGACACCGGTATTAATATAAGAGCCAAAATTAAAAGCATTAGAATATATATCAGTAGCTTTCATTTTAAATTTCCTGTTTGATCAATTAATATTATATTTGAGTAAAAGTTCGTTTATGTACAATTACAGATATGGCTATATTCCTATTTCAATAACGGAATATATCAATTGCTGGTAAACGCACATGCGATTACCAGCATAAACAAAGGTCTTTTACTAAGGAAAATCAACTTATTCTCGCTATGCTTAGCGCACGTCCAATGTTAACCGAAGATATTCTAAATTTATGTTGACAACCGTAGTTATCAATGATTGTGATATCATGATATCCATCGCGATAACCGGTCGTCCATGAACATCCTGTTACATGGATCACCTCAGCAGCAAGCTGCGTGTCTGGAATAGTAACGGTATAAGCATGGCCCATAACACACCCTCCACCCATGTCATCCCTGGCATTTACATATGAGGTTCCTCGTTTAAATACTCTTGCTCTTGTCAAAAATCTATCGTCTTCTGGATTTTTACCAAGGTTATATACATTATTCACTGTCCTGTCATTCCCTTCCAAAATTCTCAAGTTATGCGGCAATGTCCAAGTATAAAGATTGATTGTTTGATGATGAGTATCGGATTTTGTCGGCTCTTCTGTTTCATCAAACAATATATTGGTGTTTTCATGCAATTTATCTGCATTAATTGCATAAGGAGCAATAGCTTTTAATAAAATCTTGCTGTCAAAAACTTCATCGCCAACCGACATATTCGTTGTTAGTGTACGTTTCCCATCCGTGTCTTCAAATGTCATTTTTGCCATTAGGTATTCTGTACTTGTTCTATTACTACTGACATAACGATAAATAATTTCAGGAACACTTTTCACGCTGTTCTGATAATTTTCATTTGTACAGCAATCTCCCGCATGATTCGTTACCGGCTCCTCAATAAAAATATCGGCGCTATAAACACCATTTAATAACCCAAAATTATATTTATCTTTCGCATCTGTCGTTGTCCAACTTGAAGGCATTTTTAATTGGTCATATATGAGGCTATCACTTAATGCCGCCACCTGAATCGATCTTTTTTCAGCCTCACTAAGCGCTAATTTTACCCAATCACCATTCCTATATTCTTGTTTAAGTACAGAGATTTTTACCATACATTGATGACGCCCATTAGCATAAAAATTGTCATCTGTTTTTTCAATGGTAAATGTTGTTATTCTCTTTTCCATAACACTCTCCATAATATTGTAAATTAAGCTGTAATAGAAATAATATCAAGTTCAAAGCCATAATATGGCCCCTGCAATTCAGAAATAATTCTGACGCGATAACGTTTTGATAATTCGTCTTCAACTGCCTTCAAGGCATTCATGATAAATTCACTGTACTTTCCTTGTGCAAAGAAGATAAATTGTGTGGTTGAAGGATTAATAGCGACATATTTACCAAGCGCATGGCGTAATGTTTTAATAAACAGCGTACTATCTTCATTTAATTCGAATAGCTTTTTATCTGTCGTCGTTCTATCCATATAATTACCTTCACCTAAAAGATAAATATTTATCTCACGATGGTCACGGCGCAGTAAAAACTGTTTATTGATATCCAAATCGAATACTCTGGGTTTAACCGTTTTATCAAGTAAATGATCTGGAATAACAAACTCAATCAAGAAACGACGCCCATTCACGATAATAGGCAAATGCTCTCGATCAGTCGAGAAACAGCACAAATTCCCAATCCATGAAGAACCTTCTGTTTCCGAATAACCTGAATATAAAGCAGCAACCTTACCTTGCTCTAGAATGTTCATTATAACCTCTTTAATATTAATGGTGAAAAAACAGAATTAAGTAAAACCTTAGATTACAGCTTTGATTTTACATAATCAGTGAGTTCATTTAATGTTAAAATAGAGTGATTTGAAAAAAGCTCAGCTTTAATACTAATACCATATACCTCCAATATAAAAACCTGAATTTCCACGTAGTCAAGGCTATCAAATTCAAGCGAAACAAAAGAAGATTCTGGTGTTATTTCTTCCTCTTCTATATCCTTCATCACTAATATTCTATCCTTTATCTTAGTAAAAATATTATTTTGTGTTGTCATTTCACTTTCCTTTTATTTCATCTTAGAGATAATTGAAGCCTTTGACACAAAAATAGGTTTTCTATCATATAAACATCGATAATAGAAAATACGAATATAGTCTTTAGGACCATTCTTAATTATTAATGGTGGATTTAATTCAATACAGATATCCGGTGCAGATGATAATAGTGTACTATTAACAACGGTTTTATTTATCTTAATTGCTTGCCCAGTATGCAAAGTAAAAGATTGGTTCAGATAATCTTGTAATTGGTTAAAATGGTAGTACTCAAAATTAAGAAAACTTGTCGAATTAATGATAAGATGAAAAGCAAACGCATCCAGGAACCACCCAATAGAAGTGACACTCGGGAAATAGTGCCTAAAGACCACATATTTTTCACAAACCTCTCTCCACGTTATCGTTAATTTTTGACAATTATCTTGAACGATCCAATCCTCAACTGATTTCATTGTATTTTCTACGCTGGTATTGCCGGACAACATGTTTTCTTTGCTAGGATTTTCCAATTTAAACGTTTTGTTTTTAGTATCAATCCTCAGTTGATGAGGTAATGCGGTATAAACATATTGACGGAACGACGCATCAATGTTCAATATTCCAGTTGTAAAATCCGAAGTTAATTGAGAAAACTGTTGCCGCACATAGAGCAAACTTAACATCCCCTGTACCGGATATTGCTGCATATTATGCAAGGACTTGCTTTTCGCCGGATAATGGATGGGATTAAAATCCCCAGAGAAATTCGACCAATGTTCAATATCTTCCATTGCAAAAATCAACATATCAGTTACCTTACCTTAGCAATAACCAACGCAGCGTTATGCCCGCCGAAACCTGCACTAATATTGAGTGTCACCTCTGGTTGAGCGGTGTAGCAATGTTGATTAGGCAAATAATTGAGATCGCAATCTGGATCGGCCCGATGTAAATTCAATGTTGCTGGCAAGCAATTTTCAGCTAATGCTTTCACACATACAATCGTTTCAAAACTACCGGCGGCGGCAATAAGGTGGCCGGTATAAGATTTTGTGCTTGATATAGGTACCTGATAAGCATATTGGCCCAGTGCTGCTTTAATTGCCTGAGTTTCATAAAGATCATTTAATGGTGTAGAGGTACCATGAGCATTAATGTAGTCAATATCTTCCGACGAAATCTGTGCCTGCTCAATGGCTTTAGTTATCGCTAATATTTTAGGTTCAATATCTTCTGTCGGCCGGGTTAAATTAGCGGCATCTGAATATTGAGCGTAACCTTTAATTTCCGCCAGAATCGTTGCACCACGCGCGACGGCTGAATCATAATCTTCCAGACAAACCACCGCCGCTCCTTCGGCCAATACAAATCCAGAACGATCAAGGCTAAATGGGCAACATGCGAGATTTGGGTCCGTTTGCTCTTTCGATAATGCATTTAGTACATCAATACTCCAAATATTACATTCCCGAGTAAGCGATTCAGCGGCTCCGGCAATCATACATTTTGCACGTCCTGAGCGAATAATTTCAAAGGCGTCGCCTATTGCCATTGTGCCCGTTGCACAGGCGGCCATAATGGTATTCTGATAACCACGTAGTCCATACATAATCGAACATGCCGCCGTCATGGAGCTTGGCATAGTAATAAGATTACTCATAGGATGAGCTAATTTAGCTTTATTATATTGACAGGCATAATCTCCAGCATTATCGATAGCTCCCCAACCACTGCCAATTATTACTCCACATTCGTATTTATCGTAATATTCAACAGGTGATATGTTCACGCCAAATGCTTGCGTAACAGCTTGAGAAGCCGCCTTCAACGCCGTTTTTCCGCAATCTGAAAGCGTATGAGTTAACTTTTTTGGTAATAATTGATAGCGCGATGGGTTTGGCGCAAGGAAAGAAAAGAAACGCGAATTAATGAATGAATCGGAAAATTCAATTCTGTGAAATTGATGTTGTTTCTCGATAATACTTTGCCAACATAATTCAACATCTTCACCAATCGGTGTGACCGCTCCCATACCTGTAATAACAACTCTTTGAGTTCTCTGCATATTGATTACCATTCATACATGGATTGAGAATGTCAATTTTTCTAGTTATAAAAGTAGGCTAATGAAGATATATCACCATAATCATAAATAAGTATTTTCAATATTTCTGGTTAATAGAATCGCTATTTGTGAATTATGTAAAACTAATTGATAGATTATTTCCCCCATGTAATAAAACCGATGATAAATGTCCATGAGAAAATAATTATTCACATCACATTCGGCTGTAATATCATGATAAATCCCAAAGGTTTATTTATCACTAACTTATTATTCTGTTTAATAAAGCATATCATTGTATAAAAATAAAATAAAAATAATAGCTTTAATTATTGCGCGATTTTTATTTCATAGCATATGAATTCAATTATTATATTAATAATTAAGAAGTAAAATCAAATAAAAGAAAATAATAAACATTTCATATTATTCTCGTGAATAAGTACATCAACAATGAATACATCAATATTGTCCTACCGCATATTCTCACGGCTAACTGATAGCATACAATGACGTACATTTTCCAATCATTTTCTGTATCAAAACATATACCCTGCCCCGTTGTCTGTAATATACTGACACAACTGGATGAATACACAGCATTGTGCATCTTCACCGTCCAGTTAATGTAATAAAACCGGAGGCAATATATGGCTGAAACAGGCAAGAATACAGGAGTGTTCAGTGGTAATAAAATCAGAGGCAAGCTCTGACTCAGTGACAAAGCAGCAGCTCGACGCCCTCACCACCGATAAGATTACGCAAAGTATCATTATCATTTCAGTCGGCACAGTTTTTTACCGACTACAAGAGGGTAAACACGGAGGCAGCGGCGTATTCTTTAACCGCGACGGAGGGCATACCCGGTACGGGTTAACGAACGGCACAGTTGGTAATTTATATCTTGCCAACTCGCCAAGAACATCGATGAAGGAGGTGTTTCAACGTCTGCCAGCCATAACAGACCGGGAATTGGATGGGTACCATATGGCTACATTAGTGACAGAGAAAGATTTACGCGTTGTAGACATTACCCGGCTTGCGCCGAAAATTCATATCACCGCCCATCAGCTAACCGGCACAGACTACCGGATCACACAGCAACTCGCGGAGAAGCTGTCACCGCACGCGGATGGGCTGGCTTATATGTCCAACGTCACACTGGAGCCCTGCATCGTGCTCTGGCATGACGATCCTTCGGGTAAAGACGTGATACGCACCGAGGAACTCAAGATGCTCAGGGAATTTGAGTATGAAGGAGAAATTGCCGAAGATATCTTGGTGAACGACTTGGATATCCCCGTAATATGACAAAAGGGGAACCGGTATGTGCCTGTTCCCCTTCTTTATTTATGCAGCATCTTGAGTGCCAAACAACTTGGCTAAACGAATTATCTGATGAAATTTATCATCCGAAACACCATCTCTCAGCAAATCAATAACAGTGAACTCTTGGCCTTCTGGTAAACGATGATCCAGTACATTACGTTTCTGTACGAAAAATCCGTACTGCATCACACCGCTAAAGTGATTGAGATGAAACAGAATCTCCGCCACCCCCCTGAGTACACCTTTTTCACCTTTGCTTTCATCATCGGTGAACTGAAAAGCCGGATAAATAAACTCACCATCGTATTCCAAGGCTAGTAATTTACCTGTGTCCTTTTTCTTTTTAACTGTTACTTTACTGACACCTAGCAAACTCGCTACCTCGGCCGAATTTAACACACCACCGTTCTCACGCACGTTGTCAAAAAAGCGCGCTCGGCTACGCACACGATTGAGTAACCTCTTCTTTTCCGGCGTCAATTCAGCAAGCGCCCGTGCCGGTATCGCCAAAAACAACATATTCATCAGAAACTGATTATCCGGCAACGCTAGCTGACGCTTAATGTTAGCCTTACCTTTACTGCGAATACCATCAGCCAGTTCCTTAATAATATTCTCAAGGCGATCAGCCGCTACATTAGCGTCGTCATACTCATCATGAGGTGCCGACACGTTATTATTAAGTCTGGTCTTCCTGTACAAAGTTTGCATAATGCACCTCAAGTTAACGATTAATAGCATAAAGAATATAACCACAATCGTTAACCAATGCAAATTTTATCCATCTGTGCCGTGTGCTATTTCTCCTCCTAGATTCTTTCCTTTATAAAACCTCAAGGCAAAAATTAGCAGGCGTAATAATACGAGTACGACCAAAACACCCACGCTGTAATAATCCAGCCCGACGATTTCCGGTTACAAGATAGTCTGCTTCACCAGCACATGCCATAGCGAGTAAAAACGCATCATCAGGATCATCCGTATCCTCTTTAATATATAGTTTCTCCAATACCAGAGCACGTTGTAAGTTGTTGATCATCGCCCCCACTTTAGCGGGTTGTAAGACAGTCTGGAATTTGGGATAACGACTTGCACGGCGAATTTCATCAAGCTGCAACCGTGAAGTCACCACTTCGAAACGTGCCGCACGCCAAGCACGGTAAATCGCATCTGGCGCACCATGTGGTGAGATCAAAGCACTAAATAGGATATTAGTATCAAGAACAACCTTCATTAGCGTTTACTTGCCCAATCTAGAGCCTCATCAACTATTGAAGCTAGCTCTATTTCACTAACATCAGTGTTAGCCACTTTAACTTGTTCTGCTGTCAGTTCTAAAATGTGTGACCGTACTGCCTCTTCTATAAAACGGGATAAGTCCCCTTTTTTTCCACCTCCTTGACTCGCCAGAAATATACGAAGAGATTGGTCAGTATCGGCAGAGACAGCAACGTTCCAACGAACACTATTCATAATATATTCTCCTTGCTTATGCGTTTATGTGCTTATGTGTTTATGCGCCAATTTTACATGAAACGCAAAATCTTACACACCCGCTCCGCTAATCTACAACACTTATGCTCACTTCTTACCTTGCCGTCGCGATGCACCTTGAAATCCATAGGGTATATGTAAATATTCATTAATACCCGGCAATAGCGGAAATCGTACTGTTGATAAATTGTGAATGCATTCACAAAACACGATTTTCAAAGTTAAAAACCAACTAATATCTGGAACAGATAATATAGTCATTAAATAAATTTTTTTAACCAAAAAATTAACAATGTTCGTATAAATTTTTATAAAAATAAGTCATTAAGGTTATTTTTATCACTCTTTAAATAGGGTAATTAGAAAAATAAAATTATCAATCACCGACATCTGGAATGAAATAATACATATTTAGCTATAATTAGCTTTGGCTCCACGTTTAGTCGAATGACTTACCCTAGATCCAATTTCAGGCGTTACAACTTGCAATATCAATCTGAAAAAATGCGTTATTATTGGAGAAATCATGATGAAAAAAACAATAAAAAACATATCTTTATTCACAGGAATTATGCTTGGAAGCTTGACATTATCTCATGCCGCAATTATTCCACCTGGTACACAACTGGCGACCAACCAGAATATTGTTCGTCATAATGGTTCAGAACCTGCTTCTCTTGACGTTCATAAAGTTGAAAGCGATGTTGAGTTTGATATTATAAACGACTTTTTTAGTGGATTAATTAGTATAGGGAATGATGGTAAGTTAACCCCTAATTTAGCGATTCGTTGGGAAACTAACGATAATAAAACCTGGGTGTTTCATCTAAGAGAAGGAATAAAATGGTCTGACGGCTCACCTATTACTGCGCATGATGTGGTTTTTAGTTGGCGACGTTTAATTGATCCCCAAATGGCGTCCCCGTATGGCAGTTATATTGAAAACATGTATATAGCAAATGCCAAAGATATTCTTATCGGCAAGAAAAAAACCGATGAATTAGGTGTAAAAGCATTGGATGATTTAACGGTAGAAGTAACATTAGAACAACCGCTATCCTATTTTTTAAATATGCTGGCACATCCAGTTATGGTGCCCATCAGCCAAAAAGCGGTTGAGAAGTATGGTGAAAAATGGACTCAACCGAATGTATTTGTCAGTAGCGGCCCATTCAAACTCGCTGAATGGATCGTCAATGAGAAGGTGATTGGCATCAGGAATCCGCAATATTGGGACAATGAACATACTGTGATTAATAAAGTCACCTATCTTAACGTAACATCAGAAACCGCAGTGGTGAACCGTTATTTGGCAGGAGAAATAGATATCACCAAACTTATTCCATCGGTTTTATTTAACTCGTTAAAAACCAAGTTAGGCAGCCAGGTCCATATTTCCCCTAAATTAGGTGTTTACTATTACGAATTTAACACCCAAAAAGCCCCTTTTAATGATATTAGAGTCAGGCAGGCATTAAATCTGGCTTTAGACAAAGACATCATAACAAATAAAGTCTTGGGGCAAGGCCAAAAACCAGCCTATAATAATACTCCGCCAAATACAGGAGGAATGAACTTAAAACAACCGGATTATGCATCATGGACGCTGGCAAAAAGAATTGAAAAAGCCCGGCAGTTATTGAATGAAGCGGGTTATAATAGAAATAACCCATTGAAACTTCATCTTCTTTACAATACATCAGAGGATCATAAAAGGATTGCTATTGCAGCCACCTCAATGTGGAAGAAAAATTTGGGCGTGGATGCTGTTTTACAAAATCAAGAATGGAAAACAATGTTAGACACCATGCATCAAGGTAATTTTGATTTAGTAAGACACGCATGGATAGCTGATTACGATAATCCTGCTTCGTTTTTAAATAATTTTGTCACCAATAGTTCTAATAATACATCATCATATCATAATGATGTTTATGATGATCTGATCAGTAAAGCCAAAGCAACAAATAACATAGAATATTTCCAGCAAGCACAAGATATTCTTACAAGAGATGTCCCGACAATTCCTATTTATTACTATGTTAGCGCCAGATTAATAAAACCTTATATTGGAGGATATTACATCAGCCCACTCGGTCTTATGTCATCGAAAGATCTTTATGTTATTAAGCACTAACAGGGGCATCTATACCCTATGGATTTCAAGATGCATCGCGACGGCAAGAGAGCGAATCCCCGGGAGCATAGCGAACTATGTGACCGGGGTGAGCGAATGCAACCAACAAAGAGGCAACTTGAAAGATAACGGGTATACAGAAAGAATCGACCTGAGCCCGGAGACAGGAAGGGCTTTACGCCCCTCCTGTAGTTTCTCCTGCTAGGCTCAAAGCAGAGACGGCACCAATAACGCCTGTGTGGCCTGATGGTATTGCGGCAAGCGCTCGCTGGCGCCGCCGATATCAGGGAATGAGGCCATAGCCTCGCTCAACTTCGCCAAATTCGGCCCATCCGCTTCCGGGATAGCAGCAACTGCATGGGCCTCGATGACAGGTTGCCTGCTGGCCCAAGACAACTCCACCAATCCTCCTTTGGTGTAACCCGGCTGGGTAAAGTTCTTGACCAAGTGGTCCACGCTGATCATCGACGAGGAACCTTCCAGCTCGATCTCTAGATGCCGGTGCGTCATCGCTTGGCTACCAAATACCTTACGAATCACCAAGGTCGTACCATTAGCCGAGTCAGTCAACATCAGGTCATCCTCGTGGCGGCTGACAAGCATTTTTTCCGCATCAGCCACCGGTATGATCAAGCGGTCCAAAGCCTGGCCCGGGTCATCGTTGTCAATGATCACCGTGCGGTAATGTGACCACATCGCCTGACTGAGGCGGTAGGTATCGTTATCAGCACCGCCATGCAACACCACGCTATCAACACCGACAATCAGCGGTAGGGTCAGATCGTCCTGGTGACCACCCACGCCCCCACCCTGAAGCAACAGCGACGAACCAATACGCTCGACGCCGGTGTAGTGGTTCAGCTTTCTCACACCGCCTTCCTGAATCCAGTACAGTGACTGGTTCGTTGGGCTGTACACATACGCGCCCATCTTCCCGGCAGCAACTCCGACAAAACGCAGGTTGTCTGCGGCAGGAATGCCGCTTCTGGAAAAAACCTGACCACTGCCGACATCGAACCAGCCTTGCGTGTTATCGCCTTGCAAGGTCAGCACGCCTTTGGCTCGCCACTGACCGGCGATCTTAGCAAGCGCCTGTGGCAGACGGGCGAAGTTATCCTGTTGCCAACCTTTATCGACGGCAACTAACTGCAATTTGCCGTCATTGGTTCGTAGCAGGATCTCGCCCTTGACGGTAGTCAGGCGCAGCCCGGCATCAACTTGCTCCGCCGCTTTGAGGTGCAGTTCAGGCGCCAGCTCACTGGCGGCGGGAAGCTGTGCCGAAACGTCAAGCACCTCGTCGGTACCGAACGCGTCAGCCAACTCATCAGCAGTCATAGGCGGTTGACGATACAACTTACCACTGTCTGGTTCGAACAGTCGCATGCTGGAGCCGTCCGCGTCGAATCCCAGGAACTGTAGATGCTTGTCTTGCAGGGGAGCGGAAGCCACCACGACCTGACCGTTGTGGTACCACACCGGCAGCAGACTCTCGCCATCGGCGCCCTTAATCCCGAACACCGCCAGTGTGGCTCTGTCGCCAGTAACACTCGCCAGATCCTGCCACCAGTGGGAACGTCCCTTGAGCCAATGTTCGTTGACCGCTTCGTAGTTAAGCTGCCCCAGTGCATCAAGCCGGGCCACTCGCCCATCCTCAGTGACGGCGATCAGGCTACCGTTCAGGTTAACCAGATTGGCCAACGCCGGAGTGCTGATGCGCAATGCGCTCGGCTGATTGGCGTCAAGTACCGCCGGCCCGGGTCCTTCCTGACGGAACAGGGCTTTCTGCTGCTTACTGTAGAAAAAGAACACCTCCGCGCCAGCGGGACGAGTAATGCTACCCGCCAACACCAAGTCGGCCGGGATTTGCCAAGCGCTGCGGGTCTGTTCGTGCTCTTTGAAATACAACGTCTGATCCGCCGGCGGAGCCAGATTCGGCTTGATTAGCGTACCGTCGCTGGTACGTATCCAGTAACGATGCGGCACGCCAGCCGCATCCACGCCGAACACTGTGACTAGCGCCGCGCTGGTCGGCTGGATCAGTCGTGCACCCAGTGTATACGTCGGCGTTTCACGCTGTGTGCCACTACTCTCGTAATCCCGGAGTATGGACTTAAGCTCATCGCTATGTCGGTCAGTACGTGCCAAGAACTGGAGCAGCGCATCATCACCCACTACACTGACCAATTCCATTCGGTCATCAAGGATTCGGTCATCAAAGATTCGATAGCTCAGCTCAGCTTCCCGCTCCTTTAGCTGATAACGGCGCGCCAGATAAACCGAACCCCCTTCCTGCCATAGCCGACTGATCTTGCCTGCATTCTGGTTGAACCACGGCTCAAACTGCGCGTCGATCTGTCCGGTGGCGGCGTTTACTCGCCACGCCGCTGCATTGTCAGCATCAAAGAAATAAGCATGGTCACCTATCACCGCCCCTAGTTGGGCATATCTGGCCTGTTCGTGGGTGGTATCGGTGAATAACATCCGCTTTTTGGCTACGTCGTAGAAAGCTCGACCAACATTACGCCCATTGTGATTGTAGTTCTCTACCACCACATACTGCCCGTGCAACTGATGCGCCTTAGCCAAATCACTCAGATGCTGCTCTATTTGCTGGCCGGATACCTGCCATTTGCTTGCATCTTCACTTACCACCTGAGTTGTCAGGCCGGCAAAGTCAACTTCACGCACCTCGCCCTTGCCATTGACCAGCAATACCTGTCCGTTCTGGGCCGGGTCAAGTTCTACCACAACCCCGCCGATCACCAGTTGGTTCTTTGACACGCTGATGTTGCCACTGGCGAGTTGACTGCTATCAATAATCCAGCGTGACAACGTATTGTCGCTATCACTCGTGAGCTTAACCCGGGTGCCTTCGTTGAGGCCGATCAGATATTCGCCCCCCGCCCCCTTGATCTCGTAGCGCAGAAAGCCGTGCAACTCCTTCGGCAGCTCAGGTACCACCAGTTGCCGGTTGCGCTTATCAAGAACCACCTCGATCGGGGTATCGACGTACTCATGATGAATCCTACGGATCGTCTCTTCCCCCGGAAAGATGTAGAAGTCGTAGTCGAACCGCTTGCCTTCCTCAAGCCTGCGGATCACGTCAAAGCCAGCATCATGGCGTGTGGTAGCGCCGGGGAGCAGCATGTATTCGTAACGGATGTAGGACTTGGGCGTACCCGGCAGGATCACAACATTGCTGTCGCCGTGCTCGAGGGTCTGGGAGGCCTTATTATAACCAATACCGCTGCGCACCTCGATCGCCTGACCACGGTCATGGACCATTCGAGGAAAATCACCAACCCAGAAGAAATAATTGATTTTCCCTGAACCGGTAGAGCCGGAATGGGTGCGGTAAATGTACTGGCTATCGAAGACTATCTGGTTATTGTGCAAGTCGAGACGCTTGACCACCGCCCCCGGCAAGGGCACCAGCACCTCTTTCTTGTCGTCATATTTATAACCATTGTTCTTGTAAGCCTTATCGACTATATCGAAGTAACGGCCTACCGCCTTAGCATCCTCGGCAACCGCGCCAAAAGCCTGCGCCAGTGCCGTAAAGCCCACCGCGAGTCCGCCAAGAATCACCCCGGCCCCACCAAGTACTGCCCCGGCCGTCGAGGCGCCCATCAACCCTGCTCCCACCCCGGCGGCGCTGGTAACGAAGCTAGCCGAGTCGAATGCCAACTGGGTACCGAACACCGCCTTCTGCACATCATTCTCGGCGTAAGCCAGTTCATAGGCATCCAAACCGACCATAGCGCCGCCAAACAACACACCGGCGCCTTCATTAACAGTGTGCCCTAAGGTGGAGGCAAAGTCTTTGAGCGAGGTTTCAGCGGCTACCACTTCGCCGCGCAGCGCGGTACGCACCAGTTCAGTGACTTTAGCCACATCCTGTACGCCACCATGAGCCATCTGAACAAAGTTGAGGTAGCTGTGGACTTTGAGCGCGGTAGCCAAGTCAGGCGAAGCGATCCCATGCGCCGCGTCGTTACGGTTTTTGTCGGCAAACCATTGGATCAGCGTCTGCACCGCAAACCCGGCGTTCAGCCCATCAACAGGAGCCGCCTCATTGACACCCGCCTTGGGTCGTATCTGGTTACGTTCGAGGGTGAAATGTTGGCCTAGGGTGAGCATATGTTCATCGACAAAGCGGCGGAATTCGATAAAAGCGGCATCGCCGCTGCTTACCCAACGGGTCTCCTCTGGCTGGTCGCGATTGATGAACTGAACCCGGTAGCGGCCTTCGCCCAAATCCTGAGTATTGCCAATCACTGGCATCCAACGCTGGTCAAGACTATTTTCCCGGGCGAGACGTATACTGGCCTCATCGAACTTTGCCCCCCACTGCTCGGCATCAAAGGTCGCCAACGCCGTGTGCAGCCGGGTATCCTCGACAATCCGAGCCTGAGCGTTGACCGTCTGCTCAATCTGCCGCCGTTGTTCTATGACCGTAGTCAATTCACCGGGGAGGGTCAGGTCGGCCACATCCAGACCATTACCCACCGGTACCTCGGCCATCTTGCCGGCATCGATCTCCACCAGGTTGAAGATAGGGGTCGACTCGTTGCCAAGCGCATCGTAATGAACAGCCAGTTTGCGCTCCACCAAGTGTTGCTTCATGGCCTGAGAGAAGCTAATTGTGTCGTTGAAGGCAAAAATCCCGACATTTGGGTCATAGAAATAGTAACGACGCCCTTCGGTTCCGACCGTACTCCCCACCATCATCGAGTGATTCAGGGTATTGAGCGCGAACGTCGAGGTCCCAGTCGCCTCTTTCAACAGGGAAACCACCTCAGATAATTTGACCTGCCCCAATGCCGTTGATGCTTGTACGGCCTCAATATTATTAGAATGCAGCCTAATCAGACTGTTCTTGAGTAGCGTGGAACTGCCTGCCTGGGGATCGGCGGCAGCCAGGAAGAGTTTTTCCACCAGACTATTGATACCCGCCTCGCCCCTGCTAGCTAGCGCTACCGCCATAGCCCTGACCAGAGGGTAGCAACGGCCGCCGGACTTATCGCCGACCAGTGACAAATAAAAGTCCTGCGGCACCAAACGGTCGAAGCTACTGCCGGCGCGATGAAAGTCCTCATTGTACACTGCCGCCCGCTTCAACACCTTGTCGATGTATTCAGCCTGGCTGGCTTCAGTGATGCGGCCGCTCAAGGCTCCTTGTTGCTCAGGGGTGAGTTGGCCTTTGAGAAACAGACGCTTCATCCCCAGGACTGACATTTTGTCATCCACCTTCGGAATGCTGATGTCACGGAAGTTGCGCAAACCATCGGTAAACGCGGTACCCTGCACGCCTCGCTGATAAGCCTCGGCGATCGCATAACGCTCACCCACGCTGCTGGTATGCTCCTGCCCGCTATTATGGATAGACGTATCGTCAATCCGCACCACAGCATCTACGCCGTCCTTAGCCTTGATCTGCTGCCATAACCAGCTTTGTTCGACCAAGCTCGCTTCACGCAGGACTGTACCGTATTGCGCCTTGTAGTATTCCAGTGTGATATCGATCTGCTTTATCTGTTGGTCAATCAGGGCGCGCCGAGTGGTATTGCCCCGTTCCTCATAGAGTTTACCTCGCTTGTCCACCAACTGTTTGATGTCAGCATTGAACCTATTATGAATCTCAGTGCGAAGTTTGGTCCACGCAGCAATCGCCGGATGATCAGGAGAAAACTCTCCCTCCGTGTAGACAGCGTCGGCGACCCCTTCAACTGGCACCCCGAACTGAGCAGCAACCTTTTTCAGTTGTTGGTGGACCTGCTCGCGGTAAGTGGCGAATTGAGCCTGGTTGCGTTCAATTACTTGACTGCCTGCGACCTGGATCGAGAGCGGATCTTCGCCGCCGAGCAGTTTCGGCCAGAGCATCTGGCCGTCTCGCTGATATTCCTGACGCTGGAACACAAGTTGCCATTCTCCATCGACGTACTGCATGTACGCTGCGGCTAGGTCTTCAGTGGCGCCGGCTACCCGGTAATCTTTGTAGTCCACAGCCATGACCACATTGTCGTACAACAGCGAGCTATTGACCCGACCGTCGCGGTAAACCCGATAGGTATTCTCGTCAAGACTAGTCACCACCAACGAGCCGCCCGACAGCGTTCCGGTGAACAGAAAGTTCCTTATGGTCGCATGCTTGGGAATGTCCACATAAGCCGGCGACGCATTGGCTTGGTTGACGCTGCTGTAGCCAAGAAAATACACCGGCACGCTGTTAGTGTCTCTTGCCTTTATATCGTTGGCGCTTCTATCAATGTATTCGAGCTCGTATAAGCCTGACTCGACCTTTACCAACTGAGCGCTCCCTTCTGCCGAGAGACGCCCCGATCTGACCAATGTTTCGGCGCTGATAGTGTTGGATCTGGCGAACAATACTGGATCGGCGACAAACTGATAGATATCTGCGCTGCTCTGGCGGGGCTCAAATCCATCACCTACAGGCACCAACCCGGCCTTAAGTTCGAGATCCCTCACCGCCTGCCCCAACAGCGCCGGCCTTGGACCAATGATGGTAAAACGCGGTGGATGGAACTCATCAGCCGCCGACAAACCCTGATTGACGATCGGCAGAACTCGCGCCATCACGCCGTCATACAGTTCACCCTGCAACACCCCCTTACTGCCTTCAGCGCGATACTTGTCGAACATCTGCAACATGTCCTTGCCGATGCTGTCCGCACCTTCCGGTTCATAACGCGCGGCGACATAGAAGGTTTCGAAAAACGAGTGATAACCATTACGAATCATGAAGGCCGCATTGGCCATCTGGAACTGCCAATACTGTTTGACGCTCAACTCGCCACCGAATAATTCCGGCAAAACATTGCTGACGGTCTGGGTGGTCCCGGAAATCCCCCCCACGAACGGAGTGTCCAGATCATGCATGTAGCGGGTGGCGCCATTCTTGGGGTCTGGACGGAACTGGTTGTAGCTGCGGTATTTATCTTCCTTGATCAGGGACGAACCCTCTTGATACGCCGGCTCCTCAGGGTGGGTATTGAGGATCAGGTACGGGTCGGGCTGATTCAGCCGGTTATTGATTATAACCTTGTCTTCCCCCAACGCAGCGTGAGGATTGACCGGAACCGCAGCCTTGGAAAGGCTATCGGCTACCGGGCGCAAAACATGGAACAAGACCTGTTTACGTAGACTTCTTCCCTCATTGCTTAACAACGCCGTCTCAACCTCTGGACGCCATTGCGCATCGGCGCTCTCCAGACCCTGCGGACCGGTCAATAACAGGGTGAGCAACTTACCATCCAGCAAATGCTCAACCGCAGCCTTATCGAAGACCTGCACTCTCGGATTGCTTGGATGCTGTGCTGCATTGGCGCTGGCGACCCGCCGAGTTTCCTCTTCGATGGCCTGAATACGCCATTGTTCGTACAGCGGCGCCAACAGCCCCTTAGCCTGAGCAATATCACTTTGCACATAACCACTTTGCAGAACCTTGTCCACAGCCGGGTTCTTCGCCAGTTTTGTCGCCAGCTCGAACAACAGCGGGTCATTATCCGGGCTCTGCCAGACCGAAGCGGCGAATGCCTGTTCCCACAGCACCTTATTCAGATTATTGCCCTTGATATCGCGCATGCTGTTACGCGTGTGCTCCGGCGCCAACACCCCTGCGGGGGTGATGTGGTTGCGTTCGAGCAAACGCAACAACTGTTGCTCAAACGCCATGCGCTCGCTGCTGTCTTTGAACAAGCGACTGGCCTTCGTTCCGCCGTCACGCAGTTGCGCCAGCTTCTCGAAAAATGCGGCGTTGTATTGATATAGTGCATCGGTCTGCATCTTGTTTAAGTGACTGCTGCTCACCTTATCGCCGTCAATGTTCATCACCCCAAAAGGCGTCGCGGACAAGTAACCGTTGTCCTGAGGCATTTCCAGTAAGTACTGACGATTGGCAAAACCGACCGCGCGTTCCAGCTCATGAATATTGACGAAAAGCCCGTCACGGTCCGGGTGGTAACTGTTCTGGCGAAACCCCTCTAGGCCGATAGTCTGGAAGCTAGTGATATCCGCATTCTGGTTGATCAAGTCACTCAAGGCGCTTGCCAATGGCACCTCTCGGGGAAGTGTGGTATTCAGAGCCTGACCGGATACCTGAATCCCGACCTGATTCGGCACCTTGCGGTCAACATTGGTCAGCAGCATCTTGTGACCATTACTCAATAACTGCGCTTTGAAACCTTCGCGCAAGGTGCTTTCCGAAACCAGATAGTTGGCGAAGTACTTCTCGACGAATGCGGTTTTGACCAGTACCGAACGAATTGGCGCATAAGTCGGCGAGCGAGAGGATGGCGGCTCGCTCTTGAGCCGGTATTGCTGTTGCCAGGCCAAGGAGCGGGCGGCAGTACCGAAGGAGAAATTGAGTACCCCGTCCGTCGGCACGACCAGCCTGCCGTTCTCCAGGAAGAAATCCTTGAAGCGGCCATCAGTGCTGGCATTAACCAGTGCGACGTTCATGCGGATATAACCGGGACGTTCCTCCATCATCAACAGTGAAATATTTACCGGCAGATCATCGGAGGCCCGAGGTGCCTTGGTCAGTGTGTTGAGGGCCGCAGCCTCTTCCGTAGAGGATGCCTTAAGCAAGGCGTTGTAGCGGGCATTGACCTCCTTGTAAGCCTGTAACTCGGCAAACAGCGTCACGTATCTCTGGCTGAATGTGGAATCGGCCACCTGTATGGTCAATTTCTGTTCCAGACGCTTGATTTCGGCATTCAACCTGATCTGCTTGCTCTCCGCATCCTCTCTTAGGGTCGCCGCACTCAAGGTACTGGAGCCGCCGGGATTAAGCATGGACAAAACCTTGTTCCAAGTGCTGTCAAAATGCGTCATGGCCGTCTGCTGGCGACGGTATAATAGGATGTCGCGGTCCAGTTGCTGCTTATAGGCATTGATCGCCGGGGTGCCGGTCACATCGTTCATCTGCTGCCGTCTTTGCTGCAATGTCTGTAACTGGTCGCTGACAGAAACGGGGTTGTCCTGCATCTGAAAATACTGGGCCGCCAGCACACTCAGGGTACTCTGCTGCATTTCCTGTAGCCGCTCGTCTACCTGCTTGACGTAGTCGGCACGCTCATCGGGGCTCATGTTGAACCATTCGGTTTGACGATCTGCCGCCTTGATCTGTTGATCGATCAGGGTATTGAGTAAATTCATGAAGTCTTTGGATATAGAAGCCATTACAGTAATCCTTTGTCTGTTTTTAAGCAAAACCCTTTAGTAGCAAGTCTCATGGTTCTTTAAGTTCGTGAATATTGGATAGCCAACATCTATTTGCTCTGTAGTTGTGAGCATGATTATTTCCTTATATTTTTCGTTTATATTGCAGATCATATGAATGATAACATCGAATTATAGTTACAATTGTATAAATTTAAATATAAATTATTATAATTTTTAATTATTCATATATATGATTATTCCATGTTAAAACATTCCCCAGTCATATTGTTGAGTTTTTTATAGAACATTAAATAATAACGAATTTTAGGAGGGTTATTTGTTAGTGAATTGTTATATATGATTTTTAGGAATAACGAGATAATCTTACTTCCATACAGTTATTTACAGTTTGGTCGATTTCCGCCGGAGCGAGGCCGTAAGTTTCTGTTCAAATACCTCCCGCTAGTCCATACTTAATATTGTTAGTACGTGCCAACACTCTAATAAATTAAATCTTAATGAAATCATATTGAAATAATGAGGGGTTGTAATATGGGTATTATTCACGTTACCAACAAAATGAAAGATGATACGATTGAAGTTGCAATTAACTACTGGAGCACTGATTACGCACGATTCACAGTGTCGGACAATTATTTTAATATCACTCCTGAACATTTTAGGGCTGCTTGGTTTGTTGACGATTGGCGCGGTTATATAATGTCAGTCAAAAAACTAGGAATTACATATTCATATTTCATTTTACCTGATACCAAAATTATCGTCGGAGAAAATCGGGTGACAGAAAATGAGTACGTAATAAGACCTTTATTGGTAAGCTAGTTAATTTATACTTAATGTTGTTAGTCCGAAACAGCATCCTAATAAATCAAATCTTAATAAAATCAGATTGAAATAGTAAGGAGGTTGTAATATGGCGAGCATGATTCACGTTACCAACAATACGAAATGTGACACGATTGAAGTTGCAATTAATTACTGGAGTACTGATTACGCACGATTCACAGTGTCCGACGATTATTTTACTATAGCTCCCGGCAGTTTTAGATATTCTTGGGTTGTCGATGATTCGCGTGGTTATATAATGTCAGTCAGAAGGCTAAAAATCATATCTTCATATTTCATTTTACCTGACACTAAGATTATTGTCGGAGAAAATCGAGTGACAGAAAATGGGTATGTGATAGAACCTTTACTTGTAAGATAGTTGATTGACTTGATTGAATATATAAGAGTATATACCCAATGGATTTCAAGATGCATCGCGACGGCAAGGGAGCGAATCCCCGGGAACATAGATAACGATGTGACCGGGGTGAGTGAAAGCAGCCAACAAAGCAGCAGCTTGAAAGATGAAGGGTATAAATGATCCAATATAACCCTCGTCGGTGACCGTCCACATGGTCACCGAATTCAATAATAAAATCACTCATTGCCAATAAAATACCGTTATTGCCTATTTCTATAAAACTAACCTACACCGGAACAACCGTAGGATTAGCAAGTAATTTCCGTAAATTGCGCATTTCCCTTCCTTGATTAATCGCAACAGCGCCCACTAAGACTTCATTTTCTGTACCAAATAAAATGGCCTTATCTGATTGCAAATCGCCCTGAATATGCCACTCTTCAGCCTGCATGTTGCCAACCATCTGGATGTTAATACCCCACTGATCGGTCCAGAACCACGGCGCCCCCGGCTGCGGAGGTTGCAACCCCATCATGGCATGCGCGGCGATAGTCGCCTGACGGTTAGCATTTTCCCAAGTTTCGCGGCGCTGGAGATCACCTGTCAGCGGTTCTCTCTGGAGGCAAACATCCCCGGCAGCAAAAATATCCGGTTCAGAAGTCTGGCAACGGCTGTCAATGACGATACCGCCATTAGTCACTAAACCAGCATCAGCGGCAAGCTGATCCCTAAATTCAGCGCCGATACCATAAATAATAATATCTCCGATCACCTTCTCACCGGTGTTCAACATCAGCACTAATTCACTCCCTTGCTTTTGTGCGGAAACAATATTGGTATCAAGGAAGAATTGCACCCCTTTTTCCTGATGACGATTCAAAAGATAATCTTGCAATAACGGAGGAGCGCAACGCCCCATGATATTGTCCGCCTGTTCGATAACCGTAACATTTGCTCCCAATTCACAGGAGGTTGCCGCCAGTTCCAAGCCAATCACGCCACCACCAACAATCAAAATCCGTTTGTCTTTTTTCACCGCCTGACGTAAACGTTGCGCATCATCCAACGTCCTCAGGGTATAAATATTTTCACCCAGTTTATCGAGTAGCGGGAATCGTCTGGCTCTTGCTCCCATAGTGAGCAAGAGTTTGTCATACCTGAGCTTGCCGCCATTTTCTAAAATAACGCAATGTTTCAATGGCATAATCTGGCTGACCGCCTGACCTATGCGCAAATCTATCCGGTTTTTCAGATAAAAATCTTCGGAGAAGAGATATTTCGGCGCTTCCTCTGGGTTGATTAAATACTCTTTTGATAAAATTGGCCGCTCGTAAGGCGCATGATATTCCTTACCAATTAAAATAATATCGCCATCAAATTGTTGCTGCCTTAAGGTTGCGGCAGCCATCGCCCCCGCTTGCCCTGCTCCAACGATAATAAAAGTCTGATTCCGCATACTACGCTCCTATCTGAGTTACAGGTTGAGCACTGACCATTGCCATCCCTGTCAACCACTCCTTAATAGGTTGGTAATAATGCCGTTGCGCTTTATATTCGCCGTAAACAGAAAGCGCCGCAAAAGCCGCAATCCAACAGCGAATTTCCTGTCCACCTTTCCCACCCTGAATGGCGATTCCTCCCTCCGTTAATGAAGCAAGACGCCGAATATCGCCACTACAAAATATACGTAATAACTCGTCATCCCACTGTGGATTCAACGGAGCAACGACATTCTCGCCACGAGCCAACGATTTTCCAACCTCAATTACCCGGTTTTGCCGTTTTTGACGCGCTTCTTTTGTCGGATTTCTCCCGGCAATCAACCCTTCTTCAACTTCCGGTGGAACTTGTCCCATCTGTGGTATCGGAGGGTCATGTGATAAACCACCAGAACCTAACAACAATACCCGCTGATCTGTGGTGAATAGGAATTGACCAATCGCACGACCTAACTCAACAACACGACGGCATGTCGGCAACGGTTTAGCTGCACAATTAATAAATATCGGGATTGTTGGATAGCGCTGTAAATCTTGACAAAGCAGCATCAAGGGTTGAGTAAAGCCGTGATCGGCTTGCATACGCCAAGAGTGAGCCACATCAATCCCTGAATCATATAAGGCAGAAATTAAATTCTTCGCGGTGTTTTCAGGAACATTGAGTGGACCTTTACCAATATCCCAATCTCCCACTGCATTCGCCCTTACTCCAACGCAAAATGCCGGCATTAGATCATAAAAAAAACCATTAAAATGGTCAGGAGCGAAAATCACTATCAATTGCGGGTCGTAGGCCTTTACCTGCTCAGACAATTGTTGAAAAACTTGCCGAACATGCTTTTCTGTCGTTTCCGGCGGAGAACCAAAATCCATCAAAGGCGTGTGTGAAGTACAAATCAATTTAACGGTCATTTGAGCTCTCCTTTTTGTTCGGAGACATCACTCCCGCTGTTGTTTGACGAATACCGCGGATACTTAATCCTGCATCAGCCGTTATCATCACCCCCGTTAAAGTACGGTTATTGGCGCGAGAAGCCAGCATCACATACGGGCCAGTGAAATCTTTTGGCTGAGGCGTAAATTGCAAAGGTAAAACTGCACCGAGGCTTTCTAATGACAGGTTATCTGTAATACATCTATCTTGCTGAGATAGTGAAGCCGCCCCACGAAGATCACTTGGCATACCACAAGGCGCAACACCATTAACCCTGATAACTGGCGCTAATTCATAAGCTAACTGGCGGATCATGCCGACCGCGCCGTGCTTGCTGGCGGTATACAACACACCACCGCCGCCAGAAAACCATGACGAGTTTGACAACGTAAAAATCATGCTGCCTTCTGATGCGGTTAGTGCCGGTAACGCAGCTTTAGCCCCTAAAATATACCCTTTTAGATTAACACCCATCAGCTCATCAAATCCTTTATCAATCTGCTCTGGTGAAGCATCCAGCAGGCTGATTTTGTGATCCCATATCCCGGCGTTACCAACAAAACAGTCTAGTTTGCCAAAACGTCGAACAGTTTCAGCCACTGCTCGTTCATTATCCTCAAAAGAGGCAACATCACCGTGAATAACACAGATATCTTTACCAAAACAGTGCGCCAGAGCTGTCGCTTTTTCTGCCGATAGCTCCAAAACGCCCACTTTAGCTCCTTCAGCAATAAAACGTTCTACTAAAGCCAAACCTAAACCGGAGCCACCGCCTGTTAATAAAATGACTTGATCTTTGATCCAACTCATTATTACTCCTCCGATACAGTGATATAAATGTTTCCGTCTTTAACAACAACAGGATAGGTCTTCAATGGATCTGTTGCAGGAAGGCAAAGCGCCTTCCCGGTTCTGAGACAAAAACTGGCCGTATGCAGTGGACACTCAACTGTCGCATTGTCTTCCAAATACCCTTCGGATATAGAGGCATTACCATGACTGCACCGGTCATCAACAGCAAAGAATTCGCCATCATAGTGAAACAGCGCAATATCCGGTGTGTATTCAACCTTACGCGCTTCTCCATCGGGCAATTCTTCAACAGTACATACGAATAATTGACTCATCAGAATAAGACACTCAAGTTATGGAAAGTTAAGACTGCCTGATCCAAGGTAATTTCACGTTTGCAAATCAGCCAGCTATCCGTTTTCGGATTACGGCGAACGCAATCCAGTCGCTTACCAACGTAAAAAGCTTCATCTCGCTCTTTTTGTGAACGGTACAGCAAATAATTAGACTGAACATGAAATTGGTCAGGCGAATCCGTTTCAGTAATCATTAAATTTGTCAGTAAATGACGTGTACGAGATGGGGGTTCTTCTGCCCACGCCATACCGGTTTCCAACCGGGCTATCCGACGTTCAAGCTGAAATTTATTGTCATTAAACAACCAAGTGGTTGGCGGCTGGATACTCTTACGGCGATCGCGGGTTTGAGCATTAACAATGGTGCGCATGGTATAGCTGAGATCTTCTGACAACAGCTCAAGCCAATCACGAAATTTCCACTCATCCAGTAATGCAATTTCGTAATACAAGAACTGGCTTATTTCATAATGCAGTTCTGGCGATACTCTTTTTTCCTGATTGATAATTAATTCTTTCATTTGACCAACTCCTGCTGATAAGCCCGGCTTTTTTCCTCTACCTCATCCCAAGTTTCACTGGTGAGTAAGTCAGCCCAACGCTGATACATGCCACGGGCAACGGTTTCGGAAAAAACATAATTGGTCACACCCGGAATTCCATCATCCCGCACTCTTTCTTGTCCCAATCTCATTTCCATACACAATACGCTGTTACGGGCTTTGTAACCTCTAAGGACCTTCTGAATTTCTACCCAATTTTCTGAATCATCCTGTTCGAGAAAACCTGCCGGACCAAACGCACGGGTAGTGCTGTTCTCAAAAGCGGCTTTTACTTCTGGGGAAGCTGCTTTATCGGCAATGCAGAATGCCCAAACTTCCACCTGATCCGGTCCACGTGGATGCCATACCCGCATGGTTGCAGTACCGTTAAGCCAGGAAAGTGTCGGGAAAATATTGTTGTGACCGGCAAGACGCAGTGCTCTGACTTTCCCCAGGCGTTGCTCTGCCTCAGCATAAGTTTCACGGTAGTAACGGGCAACGGCGCCATCAACCCAAACGTTGGCATCAGGTTTTTCAGTCAAGAAAAATCCACACCCGTGACCATTCTGAGCAAATTGCACGGCATCTTTTGCCGTTTCCCAAACTGGCCGTGAAGTCTGATCAGCACCTAATGCTTTTTTATCGTCGCCATCTTTTACGCTCAAAACCTGTACAGCGGAGGCATGACTGAATAAAGCATGGTATTGATCACCGGCAAACTGTTCAGCAGGTAATTTCCAGTTACAATTGATCACCCACTTTTGCACACCACCAATAACTTCTGTTCCTCCTTCACGGCGATCAAGCACACCATCAAGATACCAGGCTATATCACCGAGATAATCAATCAGGGAGGGGGCTGTCGTATCCCAAGTACCAAAAATCAATCCTTTATAACTTTCCACACACGGCACTTCCTGAAGTCCCCATTGCTCTTTGCAAAGCCCATGTGGATAAGCACACGTTTCCAACGGAACATCAATTAATCGCCCATCCACACCATATGACCAACCGTGATAAGGGCAAGTAAATGCACGGGTATTACCGCTATCCGCGTAACAAACCCGCATGGAACGATGGCGACACTGATTAAGGAAAGCTTTGACGGAACCATCTTTCTGGCGGACAACAACAACACTGTCCTCTCCCATATAAGTATTGAAAAAATCACCCGGCTTGGGGATTTGGCTCTGATGAGCGAGAAATAGCCAACAACGGCCAAATATTCTTTCGAGTTCTAACTGATAGAGTTCGGGATCGATATAAATCTGAGGAGTTACACGACCGGCTCGGGCATC
Organism: Photorhabdus aballayi; assembly: GCF_026153155.1. Lineage (NCBI taxonomy): Bacteria > Pseudomonadati > Pseudomonadota > Gammaproteobacteria > Enterobacterales > Morganellaceae > Photorhabdus > Photorhabdus aballayi. Next base: position 72,680 of record NZ_JAPFCD010000014.1, read on the forward strand.
AATCAGGCGGTAAATATCTGAATCTTTGCTCAATGTCATATTATTCAATCCTCATGTAAAAGAAAGGTTGACTTTTTGCCAACATGCAAAATGAATGCTATTAATAGATTAATATTTTGTGAAATACATTGTTTGTTTAAATTGAGACTTTTTTTCGATATGTGAGGAAACGGCAATGGAATTAAGACACTTACGCTATTTTATTGCGGTGGCAGAAGAATTAAACTTTACGAAAGCTGCAAAAAAGTTACATACTGCACAACCGTCATTAAGTCAACAAATAAAAGATTTAGAAGATTATATTGGTTCCACACTATTAGAGAGAAATAAACGTAGAGTCTCTCTAACTAAAGCCGGAGAAGTTTTTTTCCAGCAAGCAAAGCTTATTCTTGATAATGCAGAGAAAGCAAAAAAAATGGCCCGCAGAGCGGCACAAGAACAAATTGTGCTAACTATTGGATTTGTTCCATCTGCGGAAGTTAAAGTATTACCTGAAGTCATTCCAATATTTCGCCTGGCTCATCCTGAAGCAAAAGTAGAACTTATTAGTTTATTTAATCCCGGACAAGAAGAGAAATTATTACAAGGTGACATTGATGCCGCTTTCATGCGTCCACCGATAAAAAGTGATTACATTGATTTTAAAGTCATTCTTAATGAACCGTTGGTGGTTCTGATGCCTGCTAATCACAGGTTAAGATATTGTGAGAAAATTTCAGTCGATGACCTACACGGAGAAAATTTTATTACTCCCGATCCAACACAATCTGGCGTATTACAACAAATTATAGAAAACTATTTTACCGAACATAATGTCGTTCCTAATATTATTCAAACAGCTAACAATATGCTATTAATTTTAAACATGGTTAGTCTGAATTTAGGGTGTGCAATAGTACCGCTCTATATTACTAGCATCATGACAGACGCCGTTATTTGCCGGCCATTATCAGGATATTCCCCCACAATAGAGTTAATAATGGCATGGCGAAAAGACAACGCATCAGAACTATTATCGCACTTAATAGATGTCGTTGAAAATAAATACCTGTAAGAATAAAAATAAGCACCATCGTTTTTACCTTTCAGACTAGACATATTAAGTATTAGTGAATGTTACCTGCTGTCGTTATATTAATAACGTATTAACTTAAAATAAATAATGGAGATATCATGATGTCAATATCAGCGAATCCTCAACATAAACCTACACAACCTGAATTACGTTCGCTTTGGTCGGCCATTGCCAGTGGTGAAGTCCATCTACATCATCTCGATGTAAAAGGGATAAAAACCCGTGTTCTTGAAGCAGGCAACGGACCTACTCTGATTTTTTTACATGGTATTGCCGGTCATTTAGAAGCTTATATGCGCAACATTCTGCCACATGCCGCTCACTTTCATGTACTGGCGATCGATATGCTAGGGCATGGTTTCACGGATAAACCTGTCCGTTCCTATGAAATTATCGATTATGTGGAACACCTACGGGATCTGATTGAGACATTAAATCTAAAGAAAATTCACCTTTCTGGCGAGTCGTTAGGTGGATGGGTTGCAGCCCGGTTTGCAGCAAAATATCCGCAATATATTCACCGTCTGGTGTTGAACACAGCCGGTGGCATGATTGCTGATCCAAATGTGATGGAACGCCTGCGCACACTGAGTTTAAACGCTGTGAAAAACCCGGATAGAGAAGCTACCCGCAAGCGTCTTGAATTCCTGATGAAAGATCCTGCTATGGTGACAGAAGACTTGGTTGAAGCCCGTTTCGCCATCTATCGTCAGCCGGGTATGTTGTCTGCAATGGAAAACATTATGTGCCTGCAAGATATGGACACCCGTTTACGTAATCTTTTGACCGAAGACGAGCTGGCAAAAATCCAGGCTGAAACCCTAGTGCTATGGACCACACACGATCCGACCGCTGCGGTTTCAGTAGGTCAGCGCCTTGCCGGGCTTATCAAAAATAGCCGTTTTGTCGTAATGGAAAAATGCGGTCACTGGCCTCAATATGAAGACCCGGACACATTCAACCGGCTCCATATCGATTTTTTACTTAACGGCAACAAATAATGTCTCTTTCAGACAAGTGATATTCCAGTTGGAATGTCACTTCTTTGATTTGATCAGGAGCAACAACAGATGAATAACGTCATAAACTATCTTAGTGAAAAACTATTTCAATCGTGGCAGAGTCGTCAAGCTATCGACCCTATCTCGAATGAATATCCAGAATTAACATTACATGATGCCTATCTCATCCAGCAAAAAGTTATTGTTCGCCGGCTGGAAGCAACCGGGGCACAAATTGTCGGTAAAAAAATCGGCATTACCAGCCAGGCAGTTATGGATATATTGGGTGTCAATCAACCCGATTTTGGCATTCTCACCTCAGATATGCAGTATAAAAACAACGCCATTGTACCCATTGAGCAATTAATTGCACCGAAAGCGGAAGGTGAAATTGGCTTTATCCTGAAACACAATCTGAGTGGACCAGGTATTACAGCGGAAGATGTACTCAGAGCAACAGATTATGTCGTGCCCTGTATCGAAATTGTCGATTCCCGTATCCGTGACTGGAAAATAAAAATTACAGATACTGTTGCTGATAATGCCTCATCAGGATTATTTGTCATTGGTCATGGTACCCGTCTGCCATCAGAAATTGATTTAGCTGCCGTTACAATAACGTTGGAGAAAAACGGTAAACTGGTTGACACCGGCATTGGCGCTGCTGCACTAGAGCATCCAGCTAACGCAGTTGCCTGGCTAGCGAATATGCTAGGAACATTGAATATGGCATTGATCGGTGGAGAAATCATTCTCTCTGGCTCCCTCACTACAATGGTTCCAGTTAATATTGGCGATCAGTTGAAAGTTAACTTACTCGGGGTGGGATCTGCCAAGGTAAGTTTCGCCTGAAAAATTAGCCTTAATTTCTAAACAGGGGTCATAAAAAGCCCCCACTAAAGTTAATAGCAACAAAATTACTAGCAACATAGTAGCAGGGGCGTAAATCATTTATATCATTTCAAGCTTAATCGAATGTATAACTTGTCCGTGGATGGCGGAGAGCCGGAAGATTTTATCTCCCCCACCTCGATTATTTCCCTGAATTTCCTGTGCATTCTTATAGGAGAATTCACCTACACAATATTTGATTGCATTTTCACCTGGAGGACGATAGTAATCTTGAAAAACCCAAATGATATCTCTATACCCTCCTAATACAAATATTCTAAATGCTTTCCAAGACTCACTTTGATCACCAATCCAGGGGACCCGCAAACTACCATGCCAATATCTATTCCTTTCAATCACAGTCCCAACATTACTGTCTTCACCGTTTATAATAACCATTGAATCTCCGGTTATATTCTCAATAGTCTTAATTGTTGTTACAGAGGCCATATGATATTCCTTTCGTTAATATTATTTTCACCAAATTAAATACAGCGATTTCACAAATACAATTTTCCGCATTAATATTGTAGGCAATAAACATCCTTATTAAGAACTTATTTTATATTATTAAATTAAGGAAAAAGAAAAAGTGAGTTTTATTATCTTCGCTTATAAAAAAACAGGTTATTAATGATAAAAATACGAAATTATATAAATTCAATTTCCATTGACATTATAAATCAACAAATTATATATGCCAAGTTAAGCTTTCCATATTGTAGATAAAATTCCATTAAAGTTATTTAATTCTCTATTCCAGCTATGAAAATTATTACCAATTTATATCAGATTCATCTACTTTAACAATCTTATATGAAAACCAACAATTTATGGCCATCAAACAGAACACACATGAAAAAGTGTAATGCGATCAACTCCCTTATATCAGCTACATAGGATACCAACAGTATGTTGTCCCCCTTACTTAAAGCTCGCCAATCCAACAAAACTCCGCAGTGTTCGGCCTTATGCAAAACGATGGCAATAGCAGAACATCAGTTTTATACATACAATGCAATAATTTCTTATGGATAGAATAAACAGGTAATACATTTTCCTAAATAAATTGCAGAAAACTATTATAGCTCTTACCAGAATCATCAAGAAATGCTAAAGTTGAACTATATGAATATTTCAAATGAGCATGCCATATGATCCAGGAAAAACGTGTTATTCGTCGAATCCAGTCTGGTGGTTGTGCGATCCACTGTCAGGATTGCAGTATTAGCCAGCTATGCATTCCTTTTACCCTGAATGAGCACGAGCTCGATCAGCTTGATAATATCATTGAGCGTAAGAAACCTATCCAGAAAGGCCAAACGTTATTTAAAGCAGGCGATGAGTTGAAATCTCTTTATGCTATCCGCTCTGGCACAATTAAAAGCTACACCATTACGGAAGAAGGTGATGAGCAAATTACAGGTTTCCACCTCGCAGGGGATTTAGTCGGTTTTGACGCTATCCTCAACACTCAGCATCCAAGTTTTGCTCAGGCCCTGGAAACATCTATGGTTTGTGAAATTCCGTTTGAAACACTCGATGATCTATCCGGCAAAATGCCTAATCTCCGCCAACAAATGATGCGCTTGATGAGTGGGGAAATTAAAGGCGACCAAGAAATGATATTGTTGTTATCTAAGAAAAACGCCGAAGAACGATTAGCCGCATTCATTTATAATCTCTCTCGTCGTTTCGCTCAACGTGGTTTCTCACCAAGAGAATTCCGTTTAACCATGACTCGCAGTGATATTGGTAATTACTTAGGTTTAACAGTTGAAACTATTAGTCGTCTGCTTGGGCGTTTCCAGAAAAACGATATTCTCGGTGTAAAAGGTAAATACATCACGATTGAAGACATGGATAAATTGTCTGAGTTAGTCGGAAAAAAATCTGTTTCAATTTCCTAATCTTAAAACCAGATCACCCTATTTTGTTGATCTGGTTCTCCTCTGACCTGTTCGGTTTGCTTATATTGGTTTATCTTTAGTATTGAAACGTGAGTATTGAAGCGTGTTTTGTCTAGCCTCTGTGAGGATACCATTATGGCAAACTATCAAAACCTTTTAGTTGTAATTGACCCAAGTCAGGACGATCAACCGGCATTAAGACGCGCAGTTTATATAGTGCAACGCAACGGCGGCCGGATTAAAGCTTTCTTGCCCATTTATGATCTCTCTTATGAAATGACCACCTTACTCTCCCCAGAAGAAGGCAACGCTATGCGTAAAGGTGTTACCAGCCAACGCACCGCCTGGCTTAAACAACAAGCGTACTACTATCTGGAAGCCGGTATTGATATTGAAATAAAAGTGGTATGGCATAATCGACCTTATGAAGCGATTATCCAAGAGGTCATTACAGATAATCATGATTTACTTCTGAAGATGACACATAAACATGACAAACTGGGCTCCTTGATTTTTACCCCACTTGACTGGCAATTACTCCGCAAATGCCCATGTCCGGTATGGATGGTAAAAGATCAGATATGGCCGGACCAAGGCTCGGTTGTCGTCGCGGTCAATTTGTCTAATGAAGAATCATATCATCATGAACTGAACCTGAAACTGGTTAAGGAAACTCAGGAACTGGCAAACCGGGTAATGAAAAACCCAGAAATTCATTTAGTCAGCGCTTACCCTGTCGCACCACTGAATATCGCTATTGAACTACCCGATTTTGACCCAAGTGTTTATAACCATGCTCTACGCGGTCAACACCTTATTGCCATGAAAGAGTTACGCCAAAAATTCTGCATTGATGAAAAATATACTCATATCCATGAAGGACTACCGGAGAGTGTTATTCCTCAAATGTGCGATGAGATGAATGCAGGCATTATTGTTCTTGGCATCCTCGGCAGAACCGGACTATCCGCCGCTTTTCTGGGAAATACCGCTGAACATGTGATCGACCATCTTAAATGTGACATTCTGACGATCAAACCTGATGGTTTTGAATGTCCAATTAAAGCCGCTAAAGAGTGATAGTAACAGTATGATAAATATTCATTTGGCGATAAAACCCGAAACAGATTTTCTCCCCGAGTTTTATCGCCAGATAAACGGCTCAGGCAATGTCACACCCAGGATCTCCTCACGGGCTATACGCCAAAAAAGACGAATACCCGCTTTAACTTGATAAGTTTCTTTTCCCAATACCTTAAAGATTAGACCACACTGATTAGGTAAACGACTGGTACCACTCGCTATACCCGTTTCAGCATCGTACTGAGGAGTCATGCGCGCCAGAATACGATCATGGTGAACCTGAGGTGTCAGCAAGATCACGTTACCGAACACATGGAACGGCCCCATCACCCCCACACTGTTTAATGGCTGCTTTTTAGGCTCCAGTACATAACGCTCTGCAAACAATATCTTGCCATCGAAATCAGTTGCCGTAATGCGTGATGAATAAACATCAAATTTAAACCCCTGATCAGCAAGGTGGTATTTGCGACCGGACATAATTATCTCAGAATAAATCAAGGTGGCTGTCGGATGAATGGTGATCTGAGTGTCGGTAATAAACCGAGAACCACTATGAGGTATAACTGGGTCGGGCATCATTTCCAGATAGCCTCCCTGCTCTATCTGGATAGTTTGCACTTGCGCTGCGTAGTTATTCACCATCGAATGAATCTTAGTCGCCGATTGGGTCGTGACATGACCAAACGCCTCTGGAGCGACATGAATGTCCAGCGCCAATCTATCTCCTTGCAGGATACATCCCGACGTGGAGATCATAAATACGCACGGCATCTGCGGTAGCGCCTCATCCCAATACAGCGCCCGCTGTACCAAATAAGGAACCCGGCGTTGCATTTGCGCCAAAATGCTCCGATCGCCACGCCGGGCAAATCCCAACCGTAGATAGCCACTTTTACCGACATCACCGCTTGCCATCTGCGGCGGTTCATCCTGAAATCGTGCCAGTTCCGGCGCGTTGATGCCAAGATTATTCGCCCGTTGACACACTTCTCCAATATTTTGCGGTGAGCTGGTGGAAGTCATTGCGTCGCCTGTAATGAATGAGTGAACAGGAAATCACGCATGATCATATTTACCAACGTTTCAACACCTTCACCGGTTTTGCAATTGGTAAGGATATAAGGGCGCTGACCACGCACAACTTGAGTGTCATGTTCCATCACCGCCAAGCTGGCGCCAACATAAGGCGCTAAATCAATTTTGTTGATCACCAGAATATCGGCCTGTACCAGACCCGGTCCGTTCTTGCGCGGAATTTTCTCCCCTTCCGCGACATCAATGACATAAATATAAAAATCTGCCAACGCTGGGCTAAAAGTAAGTGTCAGGTTATCACCACCACTTTCAATCAACACAACATCGCTGTCAGGAAAACGCGCTTCCATCTCCTCTACCGCCGCAATATTCATACTGGGATCTTCGCGCACCGCTGTATGAGGGCAAGCACCGGTTTCCACACCAAGTATCTTTTCTTCATCTAAAATGCCTTTCAAGGTACGTTTAACCTGTTTAGCATCCTCAGTGGTAACAATATCATTGGTGATAATTAAAGGTTTTATTCCGCGTTGAATCAAAATAGGTGTGATCACTTCAATAACGGCAGTCTTGCCTGAACCCACCGGACCGCCAATACCAATTCGGGTAATTTTTTTCACAAGATTTCCTCACACGATTAAGAGGTGGTTAAAAGCGATATCAAGAGCAAGTTAGTTACTGAACAGCCGGGTAAATGCGCTAACGTGCAGTGCTGCCAGAACATCGGTCATAGGTGCATACGATGTCATCTGTTCAATCCCCCCTTTTTCCGCCTCATCGCAAAACAGTTCAATATCTTGATTCAATGAGAACAAGATACGTTGAATTTCAATATGGGTAACACGCATCAGGCGTATAGCCGCACTGAGTATCGTCATCGCAACGCCATATTGATGCATGACGATCACTTCACGTGGAGCAGCACCCAATGCGCTCATGACGACCGCCAAAGTAATCGGATAGGTACCTGCGGCAATATCGCTCTTTATTTGTGCTAGCCACCATGCAATTAACGACTCACCGGTAACTTCAACTGCCATTTCCGCTAACTTTTTCCCCATCCGCGTAACCATAGTGCGACTTTCTTCATTTAGTTTGCGGTTAAATACTGCCCAATCATAGGAGATAGCGGAGTCATGCTGTCCACAATTCAATGCCTGACACGCGGCCACTACTGCGCGGCCATCACTACTTACCGCCTGTAACAACGCTGTTCGCGTAAATTCGCTTAACGTTGCTACGTCATACACGATTTTGCTCTGAATGGCTGATTCCAGACCGTTCGAAAAAGAAAATGCGCCAACAGGCAGCACTGAATCAGCAAACTGCATGATTCTAATTAGGCGGAGCGCATTCATTTTAGTTTGATCACATGCTGGTTCAGAAACGTGTTATCAACATGAACGTGTGTCGCGGAATCCTCTGCACCGCCAAATAATAAGCGAGCCTCTGAGTTGTTAAGAGAAGGCAATATTTCTTCGCCTTTAACAAAGGAGTAAGGCAATGCATGAAAACCGTGAGTTCTCATAACTGAATCCATGACCTTAGTTGACACTGTCAGCGGAATATAAATCTGGTTATTTTTAATCACTGACTTCCAATGCTGGTTACCTAAAGCATGGCCAAGTTCAAAGCTGGTTTTCATTACCGTCTCCAAATCTAATGACAGCAATGATTTCAGATGAATAACCATCACATCACGCAAGCTCATTTGAACAATAACCGCCAATCCTTTAGCCTCGTCCCACAGTAAAACGTCGCCATCAGACAATACCTGATGACGGTCAAGGGAAATGCCTAAATCCAATCCGTTAAGGGTGGATTTACGACAACGGCTTTTTTGCGCTTCCCATTGCGAAAGCACCAAGATATCCGGCGAGATCCCCTGCAAGCGATCTCGCCAGAAAACATCCTTTTTGACATTACCAAGAATCTGTTCAATAACAATCATAAGATAATCCTCTGAACGCATGGATCGGTTAATCCGGCCAGAAAAATATTCTCTGACCGGCAGTAAAAAATAGATTAACTAAAGAAGTAGCGCTGATTGAGCGCGACTGTCCTGACCGGTTTTACTGTGGCATATTCACCATTCACCTTGACGGCAAAGGTTTCTGCATCCACTTCAATAGTAGGCGTTTCAGCATTACGCACCATATCTTTCTTAGAAATAGCCCGGCAATTGCGCACCGCCATAACTTGACGTTCCAAACCAAGGTTCTCTTTTACCCCCAGTTCCATTGCCGCCGGTGATACAAAAGTGACACAGGTTTCCTGAAGGGTTTTACCCAATGCGCCAAACATCGGACGATAAAATGTCGGTTGTGGCGTCGGCAGTGAAGCATTTGGATCTCCCATCACCGCCCAATTAATCATACCGCCCTTGATGACCAACTTAGGCTTTACACCAAAGAAACGGGGTTCCCACAACACAAGATCAGCCATTTTGCCCACTTCAACTGAACCGAGTACGTGGCTTATTCCCTGAGCAATAGCCGGGTTAATCGTAATTTTGGCGACGTAACGTAACACACGGAAATTATCGTTATATGCTGCATCTTCCGGCAACTTGCCACGTGCTGCTTTCATGGCATGAGCAGTTTGCATCACCCGTAGCCAGTTTTCCCCCACGCGCCCCATCGCCTGGGAATCACTGGAAAACATCGACAGTACGCCCATATCGTGCAAAACATTCTCCGCAGCAATAGTCTCTGGACGTACACGGCTTTCCGAAAATGCAACATCAGCCGGTACTTTAGGATTAAGGTTATGGCAAACCATAATCATATCAAACAGTTCTGCCTGACTATTGATACCGTAAGGCAGCGTAGGATTGGTCGAACTGGGCAACACATTCATCTGGCTGGCAACTTTAATGATATCCGGCGCATGTCCGCCACCGGCGCCTTCGGTGTGGAAAGTATGAATGGTGCGACCTTCAAAAGCATCAATGGTATCCTCAACATAACCGCCTTCATTCAAACTATCGGTATGCACTGCCACCTGGATATCCATTTCATCCGCTACACGTAAAGCATTACGCAACGCCGAATTAGTCGCGCCCCAGTCCTCATGCACTTTTAACCCGGCAACACCCGCCTTGATCTGCTCAACCAAAGGCATTGCCACCGCAGCATGGCCTTTTCCCAAAATACCTACGTTAACCGGTAAACTTTCAAAAGCACGCAACATGCGGTGGATATGCCACGGACCGGCGGTAACAGTGGTGCCATTAGTACCATCAGTGGGGCCGACACCACCGCCAAAGAACGTCGTCACACCATTGGATAAAGCATGTTCAGCCTGTTGAGGAGAAATAAAATGAATATGGGTATCAATGCCAGCAGCCGTGAGGATGAGATGCTCACCGGATATAGCATCAGTACTAACACCAACCACCATACCGGGAGTAACGCCATTCATCATGTTAGGGTTACCGCTTTTACCTATCCCGACAATGCGTCCCCCTTTTATGCCAACATCCGCTTTAATAACGCCTTGCCGAGCATCCAAAATAGTGACGCTGGTAATCACCAAGTCCAAGACGTTTTCGCTGGTCATACGGTTATCCGCACCCATACCATCACGCAGCGATTTACCTCCGCCATAGACCGACTCATCACCATAGCCACGCAGATCTTTCTCAATTTCAATAAATAGATTGGTATCGCCCAAGCGGATCTTATCGCCGGTCGTGGGGCCAAAAAGACCTACATATTCCTGTCGGGAAATGGTTGGCATAGTTTATTCCTTTGTTCGAAAACCATAGGATATATACCCGTTATCTTTCAAGCTGCCTCTTTGTTGGCTGCACTCACTCACCCCGGTCACATAGTTATCTATGCTCCCGGGGATTCGTTCCCTTGCCGTCGCGATGCAACTTGAAATCCATAGGGTATAACTCAATTCTACTACCCGGCATGTAACCAGGTTTTTTCCACCGGCTCATCAATAGCAACCTGACTTTTACCTGCCCAACCATCGACTAAGTTATTAAATCCATAAACGTTTTGTTTCCCGCCAATCGGGATTAATGACACCTCGATTTCATCACCGGGTTCAAAACGGATAGCGGTTGTTGCTGTGATATTAAGTCGTTTACCAAACGCAGCCGCACGATTAAATTGCAAAGCTTTATTTACTTCAAAAAAATGGAAATGAGATCCCACCTGAATAGGGCGATCACCTGAATTACGAACTTTTAATTGAATAACCGGGCGATCTTCATTAAAGGAGATCGGGTCTCTAGCCAGAATATACCCCCCCAACGGAGTAATATCTTCTTTATTATTTATTTCCATCGGAAAATCTCCACGTTAAGGCGTAAGCCAAAACATAAACTAATATTTTGTCTAGATAATTTTTCCTACTATTTATAATTTATTTAAACAATTATTGAATGGGATCATGCACCGTGACTAAGCGACTGCCATCAGTAAATATTGCTTCAACCTGCACATGCGGAATAAGATCAGCCACGCCATCCATCACATCTTCTTTAGTCAGAACATGCCTGGAATCATCCATCACTTCTTCCAATGTTTTTCCCTCTCTAGCGCCTTCCAATGCCGCCGCAGTAATAATCGCGACGGCTTCAGGATAATTGAGTTTTAAGCCGCGAGACTTACGCTTTAATGCGACATCAGCCAGTGTATATACCATGAGTTTTTCGATTTCCCTTGGCGTTAATTGCATAAAACCCCCTAATCATTGGTTATTCCATACGGTCACACTGCTATGTCAATATATAACTTAATACGATTTTTCCAACAGACTTTATTCAAAAGCTGCGGTCCCTATCCGAATATTGATTTAGATAATCTTTTAGTAAAAAAGCTTTGACACAAAGACCATAATATGTCAATTAAGATCATTCTTCTCAACACAGGTTAGTCCTCTTACCTCTTATTTAAATTTATCCAAGGTAATATTACAAGCTGATTAGTATGCCTACGTCGTAAAAAAATTATAGGTCATGAAGTCAGAAAATACTTACTGTTTTTTTGAACTTCTAACAATCCCCCATAAGGCGGGTTTTACATTTACAGATTTACAGGTATTCCATATTATGAATAATCTAACGGATAAAAAACGTGCTGTATCTCTTCTTGTTGTTCTGATTGTCGCCAATGTACTGGCTTGGGTTTGGGCATTTATCGCTTTTCGTCATCATGCGATTATGATGGGGGCAGCCCTGCTAGCTTACGGTTATGGATTGCGCCATGCGGTGGATGCTGATCATATCGCCGCAATTGATAACGTCACCCGTAAATTGATGCAACAGGGTAAATCACCGATTGCCGTCGGTGCTTTCTTTTCTCTTGGGCACTCTACCATTGTTATTCTGGCTTGCTTCGCCATCGTTTTGACCTCAATGGCGTTTAAAGATCAAATGGGCTGGGTTCATGACTACGGCGGCATTGTTGGCACTTTAGTTTCTGCTTGTTTTCTGCTAGCAATAGCGCTGATTAATTTGCTGATATTAAAAAGCGTTTATCAGAAGTTTCAAGAGCTCAAACGTGGCAGAAATCTGGCTAAAAGTGATTTAACTGAGCTGGAAGCAACGCCGGGAGGGATCATGACGCGCCTGTTTCACTCAGTCTTCCGACTGGTAAGCAAAAGCTGGCATATGTATTTGGTCGGTTTTCTGTTTGGATTGGGCTTCGACACCGCCACCGAAGTTGGGCTATTGAGTATATCTGCCGCCGGTTCTCTCAGTGGGCTTCCTCTGTGGTCGTTGATGGTATTCCCAGCGCTATTTACCAGCGGTATGGCGCTCATTGACTCACTGGATAATTTTGTGATGGTGGGAGCCTATGGTTGGGCGTTTTCCCAACCGACACGTAAACTCTACTACAACATGACCATTACCGCGGCTTCCGTTGCCGTAGCGCTGTTCATTGGTGGATTGGAAGCGCTTGGACTTATTGCTGAACAATGGGATTTGCATGGCTTTTTCTGGGACACCATTGGGACATTAAACGACAACATGGGCAATGTTGGTTTTTGGGTCGTCGGAATTTTCATTCTGTTCTGGACCTTATCAGTGATGAATTATCGCTGGCGGGGGTACGATACGCTGGAAATTAAATAACAAACGCAGAACTCTTCACATAACCGTGCGATGTATTACATCCTGAAACGTTGCTATTCTTACTTCCCAATGGCAACGTTTATTTTATTAGTGACATTTGTAGAAAGATTATGCATAAACAAACTAATACTCTGAAATCCAGACAACAATTTTTACGTGATGCAGAAAACGCTTGGTTAGAATATGAAGCTACCGGCTTGCATTTAACTGGCAATGAACTTTCTAACTGTTTAGACGCTATTGCACGTGGCGAGGATAAGGATCTCCCTGAATGCCACCTGTAGTCTGGCACTAAAGGATAAGTTTGGTTGAGGGTTAGAAATTACTCCAACTTACTCTGTCTCTCAATCAGGATATGATTGAGAGACAGCAAAACTTAACCAGAGTTTTGTAAGTTAAAACAATAGAAAATCACAGTGCGCGCAGGATTGCCTCTACACTCGCTTTCGCATCACCGAACAACATCTGACTGTTGTCTTTAAAGAACAATGGGTTTTGCACACCAGCGTAACCTGTGTTCATAGAGCGTTTGAACACAACAACATTTTGTGCTTTCCAGACTTCCAAAACGGGCATACCCGCAATTGGGCTGTTGGGATCTTCCTGTGCCGCAGGGTTAACGGTGTCGTTGGCGCCAATGACCAACACAGTATCGGTATCAGAGAAATCATCATTGATTTCATCCATTTCCATAACAACGTCGTAAGGCACTTTCGCTTCTGCTAACAGCACGTTCATATGCCCAGGCAAACGCCCCGCAACGGGATGAATACCAAAACGGACATTAACTCCCTTCTCTCGCAGTTTAGCTGTGATGTCATGTACCGGATATTGCGCCTGTGCAACAGCCATACCGTATCCCGGCGTGATGATAACCGAAGTTGAGTTTTTCAATAGTTCAGCAACGTCTTCCGCGGTGGTTTCGCGGTACTCGCCCATCTCCTGTTCATCACCGGTTGAAGAACCATCAGTACCAAACCCGCCTGCAATCACACTGATAAAAGAGCGGTTCATAGCCTTACACATGATGTAAGAGAGAATTGCCCCCGAAGAACCCACCAGTGCACCTGTTACAATCAACAAATCATTGCTCAACATGAAACCCGCGGCGGCGGCGGCCCAGCCCGAATAGGAGTTCAGCATTGAAACCACCACTGGCATATCCGCACCACCGATGGAAGCAACCAAATGCCAACCAAACGCCAATGCGATTGCTGTCATGAGCAACAACGTGAACACTTGCAGGCCCGTACTTTCCGTTTTCACAAAGGTAATTAACAGCACAAAGGAGATAACAAGCGCTGCAAGGTTTAATTTATGACGATTTGGCAACATCAACGGCTTAGAGGACATTTTTCCACATAACTTACCAAATGCCACAACAGAACCGGTGAAGGTAACCGCACCAATGAAAACGCCCAGGAAAACTTCTGTTAGATGGATATTTTCCATCACAGGTTCCGCAAAACTATCATGAGCAATAAAGCTATTAAAACCGACCAGCACGGCGGCCAAACCAACAAAGCTGTGCAGAATAGCAACCAATTCCGGCATTTCAGTCATTTCAACTTTATTTGCCAGACGAATACCAATAACCGCACCGATCACCATCGCCAGAATAATCCAGACAACACTTCCGGTATCAGGCCCGAAAATAGTCGCAATCAATGCGATTGCCATCCCGGTGATACCAAAAATATTTCCGCGTTTAGAACTCTCATGACGAGATAAACCTGCCAGGCTGAAAATAAATAAAATGGCGGCAACAATATAGGCTGCTGTAACAACTCCACTCGACATTAGTTACCCCTTAGTCCTTACGAAACATTTTCAGCATACGTTGAGTGACAGTGAAGCCACCGAAGATATTAATGCTGGCAATAAGAACAGCAATAAATGAGAAGAAACTTACCCATCCGCCATTGCCAATTTGTAATAATGCCCCAACGACAATAATCCCCGAAATGGCATTAGTTACCGACATTAACGGTGTGTGCAAAGCATGGCTGACATTCCAAACCACGTAATAACCCACCACACAAGCCAATGCGAAAACAGTAAAGTGGGATAAGAATTCTTTTGGCGCAACATTGGCTAACCAACCGAATAAGATAACAGCCAATGCCAATAAACCATATTTCAACCAAGGTGAAACAGGTTTCGCCGCTGGCTTTTCTGCTTTAACTGATGCCGGTTTTGCCTGTGGCTGAGCTGAAACTTGAATGGGTGGCGCCGGCCAGGTAATTTCGCCCTCTTTAACGACTGTCACGCCACGAATAACAACATCGTCAAAATCAATATTGATTTCGCCATTTTTCTCTTTGCACAGTAATTTCAGCAAATTAACCAGGTTAGTGCCGTAGAGTTGTGAAGATTGTGTTGGCAAGCGGCTTGGCAAATCTGTGTAACCAATAATTTTCACGCCATTTGCAGTAACAACTAATTTATCTGCTTGCGTTAATTCGCAGTTTCCTCCCGTCTGAGCGGCCAGATCAACAATCACACTACCCGGCTTCATGGATTCAACCATCTCTTTAGTGATAAGACGTGGAGCCGGTTTCCCTGGAATTAACGCTGTTGTTACAATGATATCAACTTCTTTTGCCTGTTCAGCAAAAAGCGCCATCTCCGCTTTAATGAAAGCTTCAGACATGACTTTTGCATATCCGTCGCCACTACCGGCCTCTTCTTCAAAATTCAGTTCAAGAAACTCTGCTCCCATGCTCTGAATTTGCTCTTTAACTTCAGGACGAGTATCAAATGCACGAACAATCGCGCCCAGACTACCCGCAGCGCCCACAGCAGCTAAACCAGCAACACCGGCGCCAATAATCATCACCTTGGCTGGCGGGACTTTCCCTGCCGCAGTAATCTGACCAGTAAAGAAACGACCAAATTCGTGAGCCGCTTCGACTATTGCACGATAACCCGCAATATTTGCCATAGAACTCAACGCATCCAGCGATTGCGCTCTGGAAATACGTGGTACTGAATCCATAGCCAACACCGTGACTTTGCGGTCTGATAACTTCTGCATTAACTCAGGGTTCTGTGCCGGCCAAATAAAACTAACCAACGTACTCCCTTCTTTCATTAATGCTATTTCGTCATCCTCAGGAGCATTAACCTTTAAAATAATATCTGAACGCCAAATATTATGACGATCAGTAATTTCAGCACCTACTTGTTGGTAAGCACTATCCTCAAAGCTGGCTAAATGCCCTGCTCCATTCTCAACAACGACATTAAATCCCAATTTCAGCAGGTGTTCCACTGTGTTCGGTGTGGCTGCAACACGTGCTTCATTGACAAGTCGCTCCTTCGGTACACCAATACGCATAATGTTCCCTTCCTAAAGCCTAAGATTAATGATGATTATTGCTTGCTACAGTCGATTTAGCGACTAAATTAACTTTATTACTGCCATCAGTAAAATCTATCAACAAATATTTTGATAACCAACTGAAAATATTATCGGTGATCGATCGCTAATAGGTAAAAAAATAACTAAGTGGTATTACCGGTGCAAAGCGCACTTTTAACTGGACCACTCCCTATTTTGATAAAAACTTATGACGCCCTATTCTATAAACTTGCATTCATTCATACTGATAGCATAAATTCGTGGGACATTAGCTATTATTACATGTAATAATTACCGGCTATGTGATACACAGCCATGTTCAGCAAGTTACAACTATTATTTAATGCGCAAGGTGGAAGGATTTTTTATGAAGCTGAAAACAACGATCATTGCAGCAGCGGTATTCTCATTAACGGGTATTACCACTGTTCAAGCAGCTCAGGAGTTATCCCCGGAGAAAGCAGCAGAGTTGAAACCGTTTAAACGTATTACGGTTACCGGCCCTTTTAATGCCATTTATGAAGCTGCCGATGCAGTTTCCCGTCGTGCAGACAAAATGGGGGCAGATGGGTTTTATATTCAAAGCCTTGATGATCTAAATAATAGTGGCAACCTGCGCGTTATAGCGGATCTGTATCACAAAGATGCAGAGAAAATTGACAGTTCACCTAAATATCGTCTGTTTCGCGGCATCAAAGAATTACCTAAAGCAGAAGCTGTAACGCTGGAACCATTCGATACAGTCACTATCAGCGGCTTTTACGACAATGAACCCGATTTGAAGGAAGTCATTGCAAAAGAAGCCAAGAAAAAAGGCGCAGCGGCTTTTTTTATTGTTCGCCAGGTTGCAATGAATGATGGCGGTAATCAAACAGTTACAGCTTATATTTATAAGGATGATGCGCCAAAACGCCAAATTCAGACTGATGAAGCTGTTATCCCGGTAGATTCCGATTCTGGACGCACTGCGTTGGCTGCTGGTGGCGAATCGGCTAAGAAAGTAGAAATTCCTGGTTTAGCCTCTTCAACTTCAACCAGTAATTCTGTTGGCCGTTTCTTTGAAACCCAGTATTCTAAAGGTGAACGTTACACGGTAACTCTTCCTGACGGTACGAAAATTCAAGAATTAAATAAAATCAGTGCTGCTCAAATGGTCCCTTTTGATTCCATCACCTTTTCAGGTTACTACAACAGCATGCCTGATGTTTCCTATGAAGTTGCTAAACGTGCTGCGGCTAAAGGTGCTAAGTACTATCATATTACCCGTGAATGGCAATCCAGTGGTGGAAGCTCCACTATCAGTGCAGATCTGTTCAAATAACCTATACCCGTCATCTTTCAAGTTGCCTCTTTGTTGGCTGCACTCGCTCACCCCGGTCACATAGTTATCTATGCTCCCGGGGATTTGCTCCCTTACCGTCGCGATGCATCTTGAAATCCATTGGGTATACAACCAAAAAACAAAAAAAGGCACACATGGTAATCATATGTGCTTTTTTTACTTATATACCCGTTACCTTTCAAGCTGCTTCTTTGTTGGCTGCGCTTACTCACCCCGGTCACATAGTTCGCTATGCTCCCGGGGATTCGCTCCCTTGCCGTCGCGATGCATCTTGAAATCCATTGGGTATAAAGATAATGAAGTTCTTCAAATTAGTCAGCGGATTCTAACTTCGAACCGATACAATCAATGGCGTTCTGTATCGTCACTATTTTTTCCGCTTCTTCATCATCAATAGTTATTCCGAAATGCTCTTCCAGAGCCATAATCAGTTCAACATTATCTAACGAGTCGGCACCTAATTCCTCAAATGTTTGTGTATTAAGAATCTGGGTTTCAGGTATTCCAAGTTGTTCTGCAACAACACTCTTGACACGATTCTCTAAATTTTCCACGCTGTATTTTCCTAGATGTACCAATTACGAGGGGAAACAGGTTGTTTCCCCATTCTTCATTAACACTAAGATTAAATATTTACACGACAGTCAGGTGCATGAATGCCCCGGTGAATCTGGCACTTTCAGGGATAAAACATAACAGACGCTGATCTTTCTTCAATTTACCCGACTTCATAAGCTCATCCAACATGATATAAATAGAAGCCGATCCGGTATTTCCTTTCATTGTTAAGTTAGTAAACCAACGCTCTTGTTCAATACCAAAATTAATATCTTCAAGACCCTGGGCAAATTTCATGCGGAAATATTCAGATGAGTAATGAGGCAAGAACCAATCAATAGATTCTGCCGATAAGTTACGATCAGCAACTATCCGTCTCAATGGTTCGGTAAGTGTATATTTAACGACCCTTTCATTTAAATATCTAACATCTTGTTTGATGCAGAAAACAGAATATGCAAGCCAATCAGCCTGATCCATTTGTGACCAGCCTTTCAAACTGCCATCTGCTAATTTTTCTCCACCTGAGTACATACAGGTCTCTTGCTCATTAGCAAAAGAGTAAATATCTATCCAGTCAATTCGTAATGAAACACCATCAGGTCGAGGTTTATTTTCAAGTAAAGCAGCGCCGGCGCCATCAGAAAGCATCCAACGCAGAAAATCTTTTTCAAAAGCGATTTCAGGGCGTCGTTCCAGTTCTGCAACCCGAGCTTCGTTTTCGCTCTGGAAATTGCGGGCATGCAATACAGTGGAAGGTACTTCCGACGTTGTTGAAACCGCGTTACTTGTCGTTCCCGAGAGAACGGACAAATAAGCATATTTCATCGCTGTCATACCCGCAGCACAAGCACCGGCAGTTGAGATAGCTTCACATGGTTTATTTTTGATCTCTCCATGAACCATAACACCATGACCCGGTATAATTTGATCAGGAGTACCACTGCTTGCTGCCAGACTTTGCATATCACTTAAAGAAAAATGTTCATCAACCAAACCTTTTATTGCTTCAGCCGCTAATTGAGCAGATGTATAAGTTGTCTCGCCTGTCTCCGGATCCAGGGCATAATGGCGATATTTGATACCATTATTACGAAGGACTATATGGCGAGATCTTGATGGACGGCCACCAACAAAACCAAGAACAGATTCCATTGTATTATTATCTATCGGGTTTCCCGGCATAAACGCGGAAACTTTAGTGATATAAACGTTGTTACTCATTTACTTATTTATCTCCTTATCATCATAGCGGGCAGAACCTGAAGGTTGTTCATAGTATTTCTGTAATTCATTAAGACGCTCTTTAAGTAATGGGGCAAGCAAACGGCGAACAACCACTGAAATAGGAAAAACAACTAGCACCATCAATATCAAATAGGTTACAAACAACGCTAATAAAGAGCGTCTTACCCATATTCCTCGTTTGCCCACACGGCAAATCAGCCCGGACCAAAATCTAAATCCTCGATGCGCCGCACGTTCACCGAAAATAAAAGCTTGGTCGACAACCGCCGCTCCCAGACCTTTCAACATTGGAGCATCAAGTTTCTCTTTATCCGTTTTGAGCGCTGCCAACAATGCATCGCCAAAACGTGTAGCATCTTTAACGTCTTCCTCCGATACGCCTGCCCGCGGTAAGCTAGGAAATGGCTGTCTTCTTCCTGTCATTAGCCATATCGGAGTTGTGAATACTGTTGCAAAAAAGTTTGCTTTATCAACAAAAACCACGTTATCGCGCAAATACGCTCCACTTTCATGCAACAATCTTTTGACAGTTTCCTGAGCTATCAACCACATATTTCGGCAAGCAATAACTGTCACTACCGGTCGACCATTAAGTAAACGTTTTCCTTCTTTACTCTTAAGAAATGCTGTTATCGGAGGAGCTGGCGATAAATACCAAACCTGGTAGCCTAATATGACCAAATCAAAAGGTTCTTCGTCTTCCAGATTCAAAGGCGCTAGCTCAGGCGGATGTAACTGCACTGTTTCTGGGAAAACATCAACAAATTTGGAAAACTTCCAGGGAAACGCAAATTCTGGAATCGGTTTCAAAACAACTTCACGGATGTATATCTCGTCAGACTCTTGCAGGGGTGAGATTAAGCTTTTTACCACCTCGATCAATTGGCCGCTTTGGGAATACGACACTACAAGAACACGTTTCATATGTTCTAACCTTTATGAATATTTAATACTGAGCCATTCATCGGCACCTAAAAGATAAGAATTTGAATGACAGTTGTCCTCTAACCATCTGAGAATATTTTTTGGCATATGCACATATAATCATTCCTGAAAATTAAAAACATATACAAGAAAATAAGTTAATAAATGGCAGAGTAATATTTTCACAAACAATATAAATCAAAGCAGTCGTTGTCAACATGATTTTTTTATTTTTATATAAGATTAGTTTTATATCACATTGTAGAAAACTAATTAGTTACTCATGAAAAAAATTAATAAAAAATACATTAACTTAAATATAAAATTAACAACACCAATTAAAACAAAAAAATATTATAATTAAATCAATAAATTAAAAAAACATTCCACATGTTTTAATTTGATAAGATATTCATAACATTATGAAACTACATACTCAATAGATTAATTTAATAATCTGACATGAAAACAAGAGATGATTATTACTTAGCAGTAATATTACATAACAAAATAAAAATCAGAGATAAAACTTTATCTTTCATAACTATTTTTATTAAACTTTGATAACCATCGAAAAAATTAAAATAAAAAGTACTTAATTAGTAATAACACCATAGTGCTTCACACTTATCACCTATTTACTTCAGTACAACAAACAACTTTATAAAAATAACTCATATAAGCTTATAAAAATAAATTGCCTCTCACCACACTTAATCATCACCAAATTCACTATCAAACAATGCATAAATTTTATAGTTATTTGCATAGAAAACCATTGCATCCAACCCATACCCTTCGTAGAATCCCCCCTCCATTTCTAGGTTCAATCAGTCTGTTTTTCCGTTCTGTACAGCTTGGAAGCAATGAAAACCCGATACCCAGTTCATCTTTATGATCAGGGTAATGAACTGGCTAATAATGCAGTTTTATGTCACATTAGGAACATAATCTTTGGAAAAGAAACTAGGTCTCACAGCTCTCACTGCTCTGGTACTCAGCTCTATGGTCGGTGCGGGTGTTTTCAGCTTACCGCAGAATATGGCTGAAATCGCCAGCCCAGCCGCGTTAATGATCGGTTGGGGAATAACAGGCGTCGGTATCCTGTTCCTGGCTACCGCACTGCTACTGCTCTCTCGTCTTCGTCCGGATCTTGATGGAGGGATTTTCACTTATGCCAAAGAAGGCTTTGGTGAACTAATAGGCTTCTGCTCTGCCTGGGGATATTGGTTATGCGCGGTTGTTGCCAATGTTTCTTATCTGGTTATCGTTTTTGCCGCCCTGAGCTTCTTTACTGATAAAGAAGGCATCGTCATTTTTGGTGATGGCAATACTTGGCAGTCCCTATTGGGAGAATCTATTCTACTCTGGTTCGTTCATTGGTTGGTACTCCGCGGCGTTCAAACCGCAGCCGGAATCAACAAATTAGCGACAATGGCAAAATTGCTGCCTTTAGGCGCTTTTATCATACTTGCTGCCATAGCCTTCAAAATGGATATCTTTAATCTCGATTTTAAAGGCATCGATCTAGGCGTTCCTGTCTGGCAACAAGTCAAAGACACTATGTTGATCACCCTCTGGGTTTTTATTGGCATTGAAGGTGCTGTTGTGGTTTCAGCTAGGGCGAAGAAACGGACAGATGTTGGTATTGCGACCATGCTGGCTGTCGTTGCGGCATTAGCAATATATATATTGGTCACCTTACTCTCCCTCGGATTAGCGCCACGACCTGAGTTAGCAGAAATGCGCAACCCATCAATGGCAAACCTGATGGTAGGACTTGTTGGTTCCGCAGGTGAAATCATTATTGCTGCCGGATTGATTATCTCCGTCTGTGGCGCTTATCTGAGTTGGACGATCATGGCGGCAGAAGTGCCATTTATCGCTTCCCAACACGGCTCTTTTCCAAAAGTATTTAGCCAGCAAAACCGCAATAATGCGCCATCGTCTTCATTGTGGTTCACTAATAGTGCTGTGCAGCTCTCTCTCGTTTTGATCTGGTTAAGTGGAAGCAATTACAATTCATTACTGGCAATTGCATCAGAGATGATTTTAGTACCCTATTTCCTTGTCGGAGCATTTCTTTTAAAAGTCGCTTTTGATCGTAGCAATAAAGGATTATTACTCATTGCTGCTGGAGCTTGTATTTATGGCATATGGTTGCTTTATGCATCCGGTTTGATGAATTTGCTATTATCTGTCGTTCTCTATGCGCCGGGTCTCATTGTTTTTCTGTATGCACGCCGTCAAAACCCACAGAGAAATAGCTTACGTCTGGCTGAAAAGCTCACTATTGTCGCATTGCTGATCACCGCAATTCCTGCTACTGGGTTACTAATCAACTAATCTCGTCAGATTCAGGCCATTACTTTCCTGTGATGGCTTTCTGAATTTTCATATAGCAGTTTGTTTAGTTTTTCGTTGTTCTGTCATATTTTTTTGGTGTTATATTTAATAGTATGTTGTAACTAATATTGTTAATACAACTTGATTGGTATGGTTCCTTAGCCAATTCTGTTGAATTTGAAAGGTAGATGTATTCCAGATCATCATCGGCAAAGGTGTAAAACTTGAGGTAGGATGCCTATTTTACTCTATTGGAATTGTCTCTGATTGGGGCATTCGCACTAAAACAAATTCGATACGAATGCCCCGATAAAGACTGGATATTGTCCTTAAGTTATTTCAGTTTGTCGGCCCAATCGGCGATTGCATTTGCTGTCTCAATAGGCTTCTCAGCAGGTAGTGCATGGCTGGCCCCTTCAATCACTGCGACAGTAACGCGCTTACCGAACTCATCCTTTGCCTCCATCCGAGACGTTTCAGGTCGAAATGGGTCGGAACCCGCTTGTAGATCAAAGATTGGCGCCGCCCCGCCAGCCCACCAATCCTCGCGATTGGTCAGCTTGCGCGCAGCGGACTGGCTTTTTATAACATCAGAATGCCAACCCTCAAGCCAAGGTGTCGGGTCATTACCTTCCGCAAAGAAGGCAAGTCTAAGTTTCGCCAGCCGCTCCTCGCGGGTGGATTTCGGATCACTAATCACAGTGATCGCATCCGAAAGCTCTGAGGGCCAAGATTTCGCCGCCCCTGCCAGAAGCACTATGCCACGCGTCATTTCGGGATAATCCGCGGCAATCGTCTTAGCGATCCAGTGGCCATAAGCGTGCCCCACTACGATTGCCTTACCTCCTTCCGCCGCAACCACAGCCGCAAAATCGTCGGCAAAGTCGTGGAAGGTCACGTTTTCCATCGGACCGGTTGACCTTGATATTCCACGTGGCTCCGGCAGAGCAACACGGTAGCCGCGCATCGCCAGTCGATCTGCAAGCGGCGCGAACTCCGCCGTTCCTCGCCCGGTTGAAGCAATCACCATGAGCAATGGCCCTTCCCCACGTACCGAATATTCGATTGATGCTACGCCATTGGTGACGGTTTTTTGCTCTACTTGCATGGCCGAAGCGGGACACGCAACTGCAAGTACAATGGACAAAAAGCCCAATACAAAGACGAACTGTTTCATTTTCCTTCCTTATAGTGTTAATTGCGTTGAGGGTTCATAACGTCAACTAAAATAGAAAGATCACATGAGAAAACTATAGAATAATTTTATCCAGATGACTTACTCTATCAAAATAAACTTCTCAGAGAAAAAATGACAGCGAGAGGTAATAACATGAAAGTAATAGCACAAAAAAATAAATTCTTAAGCGTGATAAATTAATTGTGATTTATATCACAGTTAATTTTATAACCAGTTATTAATTAAAAGATATTCTCATTAATTAGCATAATGATTTATTACATACAATAAATCACATTAATATTAAAAAATAATCCTGTTTAAGAAACAAATACAGATAAAAGTCTTAAATATAATACATTATCCAGTCATTCTTTGGATTTTTGCTAATTAATCGCTATGATCACCTAGCTTTATCCTAAAAAAGACACAACTTGAGTTATCGTTGTTGTTATTGGGTAAAAGCTATAAATATTTACACGCTGTATTGATGTTTATACAGTTCCCATTAGATCAGTATTTCTGTTTCCCTGACGCCATGCCCGGCAGGGTTAGGATCTATTTAAAATGAAAACTAAACTGATTATTTCATGCTTACTTGCATCTTCTGTATTTATTTCTGTAGCAAATGCAGCCGACGGAAAAATCAACTTTACAGGTAATATCATCGCAAATGCCTGTAAAATCGATACTGACTCTGCAAATCAAAATGTAAACATGGGAACAATTAGCTCAAATGCATTTAGTGGTGTAGATAGTACCGCAGCAGCAACACCCTTTAGCATTAAGATGAGTGATTGCCCACCAGAATATACCCATGCACAAGTCAAATTTGACGGGCAGATAGATAATAGAAATAACAATCTTCTGGCCTTATCCAATGACAAAGGCCAGGCAGTCGCCGATGGTGTTGCTATTGGTATCTATGAAGAAGATAATTCAACTCTGATTCCTTTGGCAAAAGCTTCCAAATCTCAAGCTTTTACTGACCAAAAAACAGCAGAACTGAAGTTCATTGCAAAATATGTTGCTACAGCTCAAGCAATTGGCCCTGGCTCAGGTGATGCAGTCGCCAATTTTACGATTGTTTATAACTAAGACAGGCTAAATTTAGAACATATACCCTATGGATTAAGAAGCAACTTGAAAGATAACGGGTATAACTTCATTCACGTTTTGTTTCTAATAATAATAAGAAGCACCGGGCATGGATGCCCACAAATCCCACAAAACAACGCATAAAAACACGATAAAACGGAGATGCTACCGTGCAGTATCAACGCCTATTTTTAACAATTTTTCTATATATTATCAGTATGAATTTCGCTATCGCAGGTGTCGTTATCGGCGGAACTCGCGTTATTTACATGAGTGACAAAAAAGAAGCATCTATTTCTATAAATAACCCAGAAAAAGATGCCCCTTACCTGATTCAGTCTTGGATTCAAGATGAAAATGATAATATGAAGACCCCTTTTATCGTTACTCCTCCCATCTTTAAACTCGCAGCAGGCCATGAAAATATTCTGCGTATTGTCAAAACAGAAAGTAACCTGCCTCAGGATCGGGAATCACTTTTTTGGTTAAATGTAAAGTCTATTCCCACTTCGGTGAAATCAGATCAGAATCAATTACAAATAACAGTTAAGTCAAAGTTTAAACTGTTTTACCGTCCTGCGAATTTGGCAGAAAAGTCAAGTACCGCCTACAAAGAGCTCAAATTCCGTACGGAAAACAACTCATTAATCGCAGAAAATCCTACTCCTTATTTCATTTCATTCTCTCACCTTAAAGCAGATCAACATGAAATAAAACCTGCTGGCATGATTAAACCCTTTAGTCAACTAAGCTGGCCTCTGCCGGCAAAGAATATAAAGCAGGTAAATTGGAAAGCAATTAATGATTTTGGCGGCGTTACTGCCGAGGAAAAAACAACCATTTAATAAAACCGTTACTTTACTCTATACCAGAAAGTTAATTATGGGAAAATGCTCACAGCATAAGATTAATAAGCAACCCTATGATATTGAACATTCATGGCTCTTATTATTGCCATTTATAGCTACTGGCATACTTTTTTACCCCGCTAAAACTTATTCTGAAGATTATTTTAACATTCATGCACTGGAAATAGGTACTGATTCTGGCTCGCCTGAAGATATTGATCTCTCTATTTTCACCCAAGATGACTATCCGCCCGGTATTTACTGGGTAGATATTTACCTTAATAGAGATAAAATAGATACCAGAAACGTAACTTTTGTCACGATAAATAATAAATTGCAGCCCAAGCTGACAATCCAGCAATTGCAGAATATGGGAGTAAAAGTTGATAACTTTCCAGAGCTGATCAGTTTACAACCAGAAACAGAGTTGTCTGATTTAAGTCAATATATACCATCAGCAAATGCTCTCTTCAATTTTAGTCAACAAAGGCTGGATATCAGTATTCCACAAGCAATGTTAAACAATCAGGCAAGAGGTTATGTTTCGCCCGAATTATGGCAGCAAGGATTAACTTCATTACTGATTAACTATAATTATAGCGGTTCAAATACCTGGCAAGATAATCCATCTGGCTCTACGCAAACCCATTATCTGAATCTTCGAACAGGCGCTAATTGGCAAGCATGGCGTCTACGCAATTATTCTACCTATACTAGTCGTGATAAGAGTTGGAAGCATATTAACACCTATTTACAACGGGATATTCACGCACTAAAAGGGCAATTAACGCTAGGTGATAGTTTTACCCCTTCCTATATTTTTGAGGGTGTCCAATTCCGCGGTTTACAGCTCGCTTCTGATGATAATATGTTGCCAGACAGCTTACAAGGTTTCGCCCCTAGTGTCCGAGGAATTGCTCAAAGTAATGCTCAAGTTACAATCAAGCAAAACGGCTATATTATTTATCAAACTTATGTTTCACCGGGTCCATTTGTCATTAATGACCTTTTCCCAACTACAACAAGTGGAGATTTGGAAGTTATTATCAAGGAAGCAGATGGTCAGGAATATCGATCTACTCAGTCCTTTTCAACTATACCGATTATGTTGCGGGAAGGAGGATTGCAATATTCAATAACACTGGGCCAATATCAATCATCAAATAATCATAGGAGAGAACCTAATTTTGCTCAAGGCGCATTAATCTATGGTTTTTCTAATAATATCACTACCTATGGCGGTACGATTTTTTCAAAAGATTATCGATCCATTGCTTTAGGATCAGGTTATAACCTTGGTATATTAGGTTCTCTCTCTTTTGATATCACTCATGCTAACACCGATTTACCATCCAATATCAGTACCAAAGGGCAATCCTACCGTTTTCAATATGCAAAAGATCTTTCATTAACCGGAACTAATTTTACTCTGGCAGGTTATCACTATTCGACACGTGGTTTTTACGATTTTAAAGAGGCCAATGACATAGATGATTCTAATAAAAGTGACTGGCGTTACCGCACCAATAAAAGAAGTAAATTACAATTACATATTAATCAATCTTTGGGAAACTTTGGCAGTTTATATCTGTCCGCCTTTCAACAAAATTATTGGCAACAACGTGGCTATGAACGTAATATCAATGCAGGTTATAGCACCAATTACAATAATATTAATTACAGTCTAAATTATACCTATAGCCAACTTCCAGATACGGATAAAAATGAGCAGCTTTTTTCATTCAGCATACAGATTCCATTAGATCGTTGGCTAAAGAATAGCTGGACCAGTTACAATTTTAATACCAATAAAAACAAAGATATTTCCCACCAAATCGGTTTAAGTGGCACAGCGTTGGAAGACAATAATTTAATCTATAGTTTACAACAAAGTTACACGAATCACGGTACTGGCGCTGGCGGCCATATTCATGCGGAATATAAAGGCGCTTATGGTCAATTTAATACCGGTTATAGCTATGATCGCCATTCTCACCAACTGAATTATGGTCTTCAAGGAGGTATTGTTGCTCATCCATACGGCATTACGCTTTCACAACATTTGGGAGATACATTAGCATTAGTCCGGGCTGATGGCGCTCAAGGAATAAAGATCCAAAATAATGCTGGTATCGCCACCGATTGGAATGGTTATGCGGTTATTCCTTATGTCAGTAGTTACCGGAAAAATCGGATTGCCTTGGATACTCATTCGTTAGCAGATAATGTCGATATTGACGTTAATGCTCAAACCGTTATTCCTACTCGGGGGGCATTAGTCCTGGCGGATTTTAAAACCCGAATAGGCCACAGAGCTCTCATCAATCTCTATTATCAAGAAAATCCTATTCCTTTTGGCGCGGTTGTTACGTTAGAAAAACGCCATGATATCGATGAAGTAAATAGCGCTATTGTTGGTCACGAAGGGCAAGTTTACCTCACTGGTTTACCCGATAATGGACGATTATTCGTTAAATGGGGTTATAAAGATATTCAGGAATGCATCGTTAATTACAAACTACCAGAAAAAAGTCCTTTATCCGGTATTTATATAATAGAAGCACACTGTAAATAATTCCCACAGGAAAACGCTATGTTTAATATTTACAATAAATTTAAATATTTTCTCATTATCACCAACTTATTAATTGGTTTGATAGCCAGTCCTTATAGTTTCGCTGCTAACTGCCAGTTCGAGAAAGGATTTAAACCAGAAATCACTCATCTCTCTTTTGGAACCCTATATGTCCCAAGGGATCACCCTATTGGCACAACCATTTATGAATATCGTGCAGATGAATTAGACAATAAAAGTAATATCTTCTATTGCGATACAAAAATTACTACATCATGGGGATATACATCCTACAAAAGCGTGGAATACAACAAGGATGCTATTTACGAATCCGGTGTTCCCGGTGTTGGTATCAGAATAAATACTTGGGGTCCCGGCTACGGTATCGACTGGTTACCCCGTATTGCTAATAACCCCGTAAGCTGCGACAATTCTAGTCGTTGGTATTGCGGTAAAACATGGGGTTATTTGACAATTCAACTAATAAAAATAGCACCAACAACCGGTTCTGGTTTTGTCAGAAACGATCAATTAATTCAGGCACGAGTAAATAATCACGTTGTTCATACTTATCGTTTGGGAAATACCCGAATTATTACTAAAAGTTGCTCACTGAGAAATAATAATATTAATGTTCCTATGGGCGATATCAAAAAAAGTGATTTTTATGGCATTAATAGCACCGCAGGAGGGAAAGATTTTGAGGTTATTTTAGATTGTGATGATGATGTCCAGATACAATTAATGCTTGATGGAAAAAAAGCAAAAAATAATTTATATCATGTATGGGCGATTGATCAAAATGATAATCGCACAACTGCTTCCGGTGTGGGTATGCAAATTCTTTACAACAACCAACCTGTTATTATCCATTCACAAATAAATATTGGTAACAGCTATACAGGTGGGAAGTTATCTATCCCTTTACACGCCCGCTATTTTCAGACCGATCACAATATTACCCCCGGCCAAGCAAATGTAACCGCAACAATGACATTAACTTATCAGTAATACGTTTATCTGCATCAGTTATATACCCGTTATCTTTCAAGCTGCCTCTTTGTTGGTTGCACTCACTCACCCCGGTCACATAGTTCTCTATGCTCCCGGGGATTCGCTCCCTTGCCGTCGCGATGCAACTCGAAATCTATTAGGTATAGAAAGTTTATTTCTTGGCTGATGCGCTGTTATTTCATTATTTTTATCTGAAAAATATTTGAAAAAAACTCAGTAGATTACTCCCACTAATTAACATGTTATGTGTTAGTAATAATAGCATCAATTGCTGATAAAATTTCTCCCCGTGAAATGACAACATTACATATAAAATCTTTTCTCTTTATTTTATTGGCATCAAGGAATGTAATAGCCGGAGTAAATACGTAATATTTATCACCATTGATATCGACTACCGGCGTAATACGTTTATGAGTTAGCTTCATTTCTCCTGTTGAAGTCAGTGGAACAATTAATTTTGTTGAAAAGTTACAATAAACATCAAAAGCTCCCAAAAAACTCATCATCCGTAATTATCCCTGCACGCTCCAAAAATGCGTTGATTGCCTGCATATCTTGTTTATCTTCTTTCTGACCGTACTTTTTAGCTTCTACAGCCTGTGCCAAAAGCCCATCCAACATAGACGATAAGTTCATATTTAAGCTACGAGCCGCATCCACCAGATCATCAGTGACGTATACATTAGTATTTTTCTTGGTTCCAGCCCGTGTAGCAATTGTAGATCTCATAGGGTGTAATCTAATGAACTTCTTTCTCCAATAGAGCAAATTTATCTTATACAATTCGTTTATCGTTCATACCTACTTACCAAAATCAATAATCATTAAAATTACTCTTAACTTATCATCTTAAATACTTATATTTACAAAAATATTACTATTTTTACAAAATTATGCTTTTAAAAATGTTTATTAAGTTTAAAGTTAAATTTCTTAATATTTACTAATGGAAACAAGTATGACGTGGAAATATTCACAAAGCACTGGCGAGCTAACACATAACGGCTCTTTTATTGCAAAAGGTTATAGCGGTCACGGAGCAGGGATAAATAATCCATCCATGCAGGACGTATATTTGATAGGCCCCATTCCACAAGGCCATTACAGAATTAACGGATACAATAATCATAAAGGCCCATATACCGTAAAACTCGTTCCGATTTTAGGCACAAACACTTATGGACGGGATGCTTTTAGGATCCACGGAGATAGAAATGATGGTTCATATCATCAAGCTTCTGAGGGTTGTATCGTTATAAACGGTGCAGGACTAAGAAAAAATATTGCTTCATCCAGTGATGATATATTAGTTGTGGTACCATGAAAAAATTACTTCCAATAATAGCTTTAAACCTTTTAGCTTTTAACTCCTATGCAGCGGGATCATTTAGAACAGCTAATCCCTATTCTAACCTGACACCAAAGCAAGTTACTGAAAAAGTAAATTCAATGGGAGCAAGGAAATTCGTAATATCAACCTTGCCTAATACTGATGACAGCACATGGGATTACATCTTATCTCATATATCAAGTGGTAATTCTGAATGGTTGAACATTGTTCCTATATTATCAACTGGAGTCGATGCCGGTTCAGCAGAAGATTTAACAATAGCGGTTGCAACAGCAATACCCAAGAATGCCTCAGTTGTTTTATCGATCCTTAATGATGCTAACGTTTCAATTAGCACCGATTCTGTATGTTCACTGCCATTTTATTCAGGTACCGAAGCAGAAATAAATAAATATGTCATCGAAAGTATCAGAGCACTTTATAAATCAAAAAAAGGCGAGATTTGTTTAAAAACGCTTGTTAATACTATCGGTAAATCAAAAACATTTCAGGAACACTAATCATGGCGTTTAGACATTCCCTTTTCAAGATACAATTTTGGTGGTTAAATGAAAAAACTGGTTTTGCTTTTAATGCTGGTATCATTTAGCTCATTGGCCGTGGATCATCATGTTACGGCTAAAAATCCATATCCGAATTTAACACCAAAGCAATTGACCCTACAAATAAAACAGCAAGGTGCAAGAGCAGTAATTGCAAATATGCCAGAGGGAGACAACGGAGAATGGGATTATATAACAGATCATATTGCAAGTGGAGATATAACGTGGCTCAAAGTAGCTCCTTTACTTGCAAAGGGAAGTGATGCCCATTCATCAGAAACACTATCAACAGCGTTAGCTACTGCATTACCGAAAAACGTAAACGGAGTATTATCTATTCTTGATGATTCCAATGTTTCAATTAGCACTGACTCTGTCTGCTCACTGCCTTTTTATCGAGGAACAGAAGCAGAATTAAATCAGTATGTCGTTGATAGTATTCGTGTACTGTATAAAAGTAAAAGTGGTGAAAAATGCTTACAAAAGCTTATTTCTGCCACCGGTAATTCAAAATCGTTTTCTGAAGGAGATTAATAATGGCTATTCCTCTATATATGTATATAAAAGACGACGGTGGAGCAGATATTAAAGGTTCCGTTGATATCTATGGTAGAGAAGGCAGTATTGAGATTTTAGGTCTTCATCATAGCGTCAGTACCACCACTGATGATAATACAGGAAAATTAACTGGAACGAGGAAACACCTTCCATTTATGATTGAGAAAGAAATTGATTCGTCATCCCCATATCTTTATAAGGCATTGACTACGGGGAAAACACTAAAATCAGCAGAGCTTAAATGGTATAAAATAAACGATCATGGTCAAGAAAAGGAATATTTTAATACCTTAATGGAAAATGTGAAAATAGTGAATATTGTTCCCGTTATGCTGGATATCAAGGATACATCAAAAG
Organism: Photorhabdus aballayi; assembly: GCF_026153155.1. Taxonomy (NCBI): domain Bacteria; kingdom Pseudomonadati; phylum Pseudomonadota; class Gammaproteobacteria; order Enterobacterales; family Morganellaceae; genus Photorhabdus; species Photorhabdus aballayi. The sequence continues at coordinate 105,077 of NZ_JAPFCD010000014.1, forward strand.
AGAAATTCAATCATATGGAAATCATTGAACTTCGCTACGAAAAAATTACCTGGAAACACAATGATGGAAATATAGTCCATTCTGATAGTTGGAATGAAAGGATATATACCCGTGCTCATTGAAACTGCTTGATTTTAGCCCAAATGAGGTTCATGGTATCCGTCATGAAAATATTCATTACCGATGAACAAAAAGCCGAACTTGAACACCTCCATCACAC